>NZ_JAVRHT010000016.1:0-85832 GCF_031846415.1 Rubrivirga litoralis
ATTCTCGTGGTCTGAGTGGTGTGCTGTCTAAATGTGGTAGGCGGGGCGGGGCGGCCTGAGCCACCCCGCCCCCGCGTGCGCTAAGCCGCGGCGGCCTCCTTGGTGCTGGCCGAGATCTCCTCGGCGATGGACTTCGGCACCTCCTTGTAGTGGTCGAACTGCATCGAGTAGATGGCCCGGCCCTGCGTGTTGCTCCGGAGGTCGGTCGAGTACCCGAACATCTCGCTCAGCGGCACCATCGCGTCGATGACCTGCGCGTCGTTGCGCTGGCCCATGCCGTCGATCTGGCCGCGGCGGCTGTTGAGGTCGCCGATCACCTCGCCCATGTACTCTTCGGGCGTGATGACCTCGACCTTCATGACCGGCTCCATGATGACGGGGCTCGCGCGGCGCGTGGCCTCGCGGAACGCCATGCGCCCGGCGATCTCGAACGAGAGCTGGTCGGAGTCGACGTTGTGGAACTTGCCGTCGTAGAGCCGGGCCTTGATGCCCTCGATGGGATAGCCGGCGAGCGGACCCTGGTCGAGCGCGCTCTCGATCCCCTTCTGGACCGACGAGATAAACTCGCGCGGGATGGACCCGCCCTTGATCTCGTCGATGAACTCGAGGCCGACGCCGCCCTCCTCCATCGGCGAGAACTCGATCTCGACGTGGGCGAACTGGCCGCGGCCGCCCGACTGCTTCTTGTGCGTGTAGGTGTGGTCGACCGACTTGCGGATGGCCTCGCGGTACGACACCTGCGGGGCGCCCACGTTGGCCTCGACCTTGAACTCGCGCTTGAGGCGGTCGACGATGATCTCGAGGTGGAGCTCACCCATGCCCGCGATAAGCGTCTGGCCCGTCTCGTCGTCCGACGACACCTTGAAGGTCGGGTCCTCCTCGGCGAGCTTCTGGAGCCCGACGCCGAGCTTGTCGATGTCGGCCTTCGTCTTGGGCTCGATGGCAATCTTGATCACGGGCTCCGGGAAGTCCATCGCCTCCAGGACGACCGGGTGGTCCGGATCCGTCAGCGTGTCGCCGGTGCGCGTGTCCTTCAAGCCCACGATCGCGCAGATGTCGCCGGCCTTGACCTGGTCGACATCCTCGCGCGTGTTGGCGTGCATGAACAGGAGCCGCCCCGCCCGCTCCTTCTTCTCGGAGGTCGCGTTGAGGAGCGCCTCACCCTTGTTGAGCGTGCCGGAGTAGACGCGCGAGAACGTGATCCGGCCGACGTAGGGGTCGGTCGCGATCTTGAAGGCGATCGCCGCAAACGGACCGTCGGGGTCCGCCTCGCGCGTCACGATGTCCTCGGTCCGCGGCTTGTGGCCGGAGATCGGTGGCACGTCGTTCGGCGACGGGAGGTAGTCGACGACGCCGTCGAGGAGCCGCTGAACGCCCTTGTTCTTGAACGCCGAGCCGCAGAAGACCGGCGTGATGTCCATCGAGATCGTCGCCTTGCGGACGGTGGCCTTGATGTCGTCGACGGGGATGTCCTCGCCTTCGAGGTACATCATGAGGAGCTCGTCGTTGTGCTCGGCGATGGCCTCAAGGAGCGCGATCCGGGCCTTCTTGGCGGTCGGCTTCAGGTCCTCGGGGATCTCGACCTCGTCCCACGTCGCGCCCTGCGTCGTGTCGTCGAACACGATGGCCTTGTTCGCGATGAGGTCGATGACCCCCTGGAACATCTCGCCGTCGCCGATCGGGATCTGGACGGGGACGGCGTTCGCGCCGAGCCGGTCCTTCATCATCTGGACCGCGTTCTCGAAGTTGGCCCCCGTCCGGTCCATCTTGTTGACGAACGCGATGCGCGGCACGTTGTACTTGTTCATCTGCCGCCAGACCGTCTCGGACTGCGGCTCCACCCCGCCCACGGAGCAGAACAGCGCGATCGCGCCGTCGAGCACGCGGAGCGAGCGCTCGACCTCGACCGTGAAGTCGACGTGGCCGGGCGTGTCGATGATGTTGATCCGGTGGTCGTCCCACTCGGCCGTCGTCGCGGCCGACGTGATCGTGATGCCGCGCTCCTTCTCCTGCTCCATCCAGTCCATCGTGGCGCCGCCCTCGTGGACCTCGCCGATCCGGTGGGTTTTGCCGGTGTAGTAGAGGATGCGCTCGGTCGTCGTCGTCTTGCCCGCGTCGATGTGGGCCGAGATCCCGATGTTGCGGGTCTGGTCGAGCGAGAAGGTTTTGCCGGTGAGGTCAGCCATGTCTGGGGGATGCTGGGCGCGCCCGGGCGGGGCGGGGCCGGTGAGAGCTAGCGGTAGCGGGCGAAGTGTGCAAACGCCTTGTTCGCCTCGGCCATGCGGTGCGTGTCGTCCTTCTTCTTAACCGCACCGCCTTCTCCGCGGCTGGCGGCGATGAGCTCGGCGGCGAGCCGGTTGGCCATCGACTTGTCGGCCCGCTGGCGGGCGTACTGGAGCAGCCACCGGAACGCGAGCGACGTGCGCCGCTCGGGGCGGACCTCGATGGGCACCTGGTAGGTGGCGCCGCCGACGCGGCGGCTGCGGACCTCGACGAGCGGGGCGGCGTTCGTGAGCGCCTTGCGGAACACCTCGACGCCGGGCTCGCCGGTCCGGTCCTCGATCAGGTCGAACGACCCGTAGACGAGGCCCTGGGCCACGGACTTTTTGCCGTCGCGCATGACGGCGGCCACGAACTTGGCGACGGTGACGTCGCCGTAGATCGGGTCGGGGATCGGGATCCGCTTGTCGGCTTGCTTTCTACGCATGGGGAGTCAGAAATGCAGGAGCAGGGGCGGGGCGGCCAGACACGGCGGCCCCGGCGATGCGGGGGCGGGGCGGGGCGGCGAGAGGCCGCGCCCAGGGGCGAGACGTGACGGGCGGGGCGGCCTGTCCGAGGCGCCCCGACGGCCGCCTACGCCTTCGGCTTCTTGGCGCCGTACTTCGAGCGGCTCTTGCGACGGTCGGCGACGCCGGCCGTGTCGAGCGCGCCGCGCACGATGTGGTACTTGACGCCCGGGAGGTCCTTGGCACCGCCGCCGCGGACGAGGACGATCGAGTGCTCCTGGAGGTTGTGACCCTCGCCGGGGATGTAGGCGATGACCTCGTACCCGTTCGTGAGCCGGACCTTGGCCACCTTGCGGAGGGCCGAGTTCGGCTTTTTCGGGGTCGTCGTGTAGACGCGCGTGCAGACGCCGCGGCGCTGCGGGTTGCCCTGGAGAGCAATCGACCCGGAGGTCTTGCGCTTCGGGGTCCGTCCCTTGCGGACGAGCTGGTTGATCGTAGGCACTGCGGTGCGGCGTGTTCGTGGTCGGGGGCGCGGCTGCGGTGCCGGCGCGGTCGGACAACCTACTCATTTGGCACGGCCACCTGCAACGCAGGACCACTCCGCCCGGGCTCCAGAAGCGCGCGACAGGCCCGGAAACGCGCCAAGCTTGCATGAACAAGTTTATGTGGTCTAAACCAGTAGACCGCGTTTCTCATTTCCTCCACCCCGCCCACCTGTGCGCGGGCGGGGTGGAGATGGGAGCTGCGGCGGTGGTCCGCTTCCCGGCGGGCTTCCACGGCCGCGACGACCTCGCGGGTACAAGCCAACACCTCCGCGGCTAGCGCTTCGACATCATCCCACCCCGCCCTGTCCAGCGTGTGGAGCGGGAGCCGGGCTAGCGTCTCGGACGAGAACCCAAAGAGGAAGTGCGCCGGCTCTCCAGCGCCTGGGCGCCTCGGACTTCGGCAGCCGCAGACGGAGCGATCACACCTGCGGCGGCCGCCCCGCCCCGCCCACGGGGCCGGGCTCCTGCGAGGCGCCGTCGCCCCCCGTCTCCGCCCCGCCCATGCGCGGCGACGGGCCGAGCGGGGTGGGCGCGTCCGAGAGGCCGTCGCCCTCGCCCGCGAGCGGGGCGGCCGGACCGTCCGGGGGCGCGTTGACCGGCTCGCCCTCGGCCGTCACGCCGGGCTCGTGCTCCGGCCGCTTGTACGGCCGCGGCCCGAGCACCTCGCGGAGGTCGTTCTCATTGAGCACCTCCTTTTCGAGGAGCGCCTGCGCGAGCTGCTCCAGCTTGTCCATCCGCTCGGTGAGCACCTCGCGCGTCTGCTGGCGGACGTCGCCGATGATCCGCTTGACCTCCAGGTCGATCTTCCGGGCCGTCTCGTCCGAGTACGGCTTGTCGAACTGGGGCTGGTCGGTCTTGCCCGAGAGGTTGAACGAGACGTAGCCGATCTCCTCCGACATCCCGTAGTCCACGACCATGGCGTAGGCCATCATCGTGATCTTCTCCAGGTCGTTCTGGGCGCCCGTCGTGATGCGGCCGAAGATGAGCTCCTCGGCCACGCGCCCGCCCATCGTCATCACCATGCGGTCGACGAGCGCCTCGGTCGTGTACAGGTAGCGCTCCTCGGGAAGCGACTGCGCGTAGCCCAGCGCGGCCATCCCGCGCGGGACGATCGACACCTTGACCACGGGGTCGGTGAACTCGCGGAACCACCCCGCCACGGCGTGGCCGGCCTCGTGGTAGGCGACGATCTCCTTTTCCTCGGGGCTGATGAGCTTGTTCTTTTTCTCCAACCCGCCGATCACGCGATCGATCGCGCGCTCGAAGTCGATCATCTCGATCGCGTCCTTGCCGTCGCGGGCGGCCAGGAGGGCCGCCTCGTTGCAGACGTTGGCGATCTCGGCGCCGGCAAAGCCGGGCGTCTGGCCGGCCAGGAGGTCCGTGTCGAGGTCCGGGGCGAGCGTGAGGTTCGCGGTGTGGACCTTGAAGATGGCCGCCCGCTCGCGGCGGTCGGGGCGGTCGATGAGGATCTGGCGGTCGAACCGGCCGGGCCGAAGGAGGGCCGAGTCCAGCGTGTCGGGCCGGTTGGTGGCCGCCATCAGGATGACGCCCTTGTCCGTGTTGAACCCGTCCATCTCGACGAGCAGCTGGTTGAGCGTGTTTTCGCGCTCGTCGTTGCCGCCCATGATCGCGCCCCGCCCACGGCTGCGGCCGACGGCGTCGATCTCGTCGATAAAGATGATGCACGGCGCCTTCTCCTTGGCCTGCTTGAACAGGTCGCGCACGCGGGCCGCGCCCACGCCGACGAACATCTCGACGAAGTCGGAGCCCGAGAGCGAGAAGAACGGGACCTGCGCCTCGCCGGCCACGGCCTTGGCGAGCAGCGTCTTGCCCGTCCCCGGGGGGCCGACGAGGAGAACGCCCTTGGGGAGCTTGCCGCCCAGCTTCGTGAACCGCTGCGGGTTCTTGAGGAACTGGACCACCTCCTCGACCTCCTCCTTGGCCTCGTCCAAGCCGGCTACGTCGGCGAACGTGATGGGGGCGCCCTCGGTCTGGTCGAAGAGCGTCGCCTTGTTTTTGCCGATGTTCAGGACCTGCTGGCCCGGCCCGCCCATGCGGCGCAGGATGAAGATCCAGAACACGGCGAGCAGGCCCAGCAGGAGCACCCACGAGAGGATGCCGCTCCACACGCTCGACGTGTAGTCGGCCGTGAACTCGATAGGCGTCTCGCCGGCGGCCACCCGCTGCTCGTTGATGGTCTGGACGAACTCCGTCAGGTCGTGGTCGGCCGGCTTCGTGGTGCGGAAGCGGCGGCCGGCGTCGGCGTCGGCCGTGCGGCCGAACGAGGGCTCGGGCGCGGCGACCTCGACGCGTCCCGCCTCGACGGCCTCTTCGGTGTAGGCGCCGCGGATGTCGGTTCGGTCCTGGACCTCGAACGAGGCGATGTCGCCCTCCTGGAGCTCCTCCAGGAACGCCGAGTACTCGACCTCGGACGACGCCGCCCCGCCCGAGAGGAACGTCTGGACGGCGAGGAGGAGGAGCGCGACCAGGACGAACAGGTAGAACGTCCCCAGCGACAGCTTGGGCTTTTTGTTCTTGTCGTTCTTGCGGCCGGACTGTCCGTCGCGGGGGTTGCCGGGCTTGGGGGTCGGCGTGGCCATGAAGCGGGTGGGGGAGGCGCCCGCGTCGGGGGGCGCGTGGGACGCTCGACGGCCCCTGGCGCGGCGTCGGAGTCCAAGGCAAAGGCTAGGCCGTACCCGGCCTATAGGGGGAGGTTCCGGCAGCCGGCGCGGGTCCAGGAGCCCTGCCACAGGCCCGGCGCGTGCCGGCGCCGTCCTGTAACGCGGAGCTAGGGGCGCAAGTCTCCCGCCCCGCCCTCGTCCCGTGGAACGACCGAGAAGTCGTCCAGCTCGACGACCTCGGCCCCCTCCTGCGCCCACGGCGGGAGCGCGTCGCGCGCGGCCTCGGCCGCCCCGGCGGTCTCGAACTGGCCGACGACCACATAAAAGGCGTCGCCGTCGGTGACGGTGGCGGCGCGGAAGCCGCCGCGCCTCAGCCCGCGCTCCAAAGCCGCGCCCTCCGTCGCGACGGAGAGCGTGCGGAGTCGGAGCGCCACCCCGCCCGCCGCCGGGTCGATGGGCGCCGTCCCCCGCAGTTCGGGCAGTGCCTCGCCGGCGTCCTCGGGCGGGGAGGCGTCCGTCGGCTCCTCGTCCGCGACAGGCTCCTCGTCCTCGAAGGGCTCTACCGCCGGCGCGCCGTCCACGGCGGCGGGCGGGGCGGCGGCGGGGAGCGGACCGGCGGGCGGATCGCCCGCGGGCGGGGCGGACAGCGCGTCCTGCATGGCCTGGGCGCGCTCGGCGTAGACGGTCCGCGGGTAGAGCGCGACGATGGCGCGAAGGTGGTCGCGGAGCGTGAACGAGGAGCCGGATGGGTCCACCCCGCCCCGCCCGCTGCCCACGGGGGGCGGGGCGGGGACGATCGCGGGCGGGGCGGTGTCCCGTGGGCGCTCGGCGGGCGGCGCGAGCGGCTCGGGCACGGTGAGCGAGTCGGCGGCCCGGCGCTGCGGGCGGAGCCGGGCTTCGGGCTCCTCTCCGCCCACGGGCGCGGGCGCCTCGGCAACGGCGGGAATGTCGGCGAACGGGCGCTCCTCGTCGGCCGGGTCCGGCTCGTCCTCGAATCCGGGCTCCGGCTCGAAGCTTGATCTGTCGTTGTCCTCTCGCTCGTCCTCGAACGGGGCGGGGCGGGGCGGGGCATCCGGCGCGCGCGGCGCGCGGCGGAGGACGGGCGAGACGAGGTCAGCCGGGAGCGGGCCGGTGAGAAGGGCGGCGTCGCCGTCGGCCCAGGTGGCGATGGCGGCGGCGGCGGCGAGGTAGGCCCGGGCCGCCGAGGCGCTATCCGGGTCGGCGTCGGCGAGGGCGACGAACGCAGCGGCCGCCTCGCGCGGCGCCCCGTCCCGCCACTGCGCCCGGGCCGCGTCGTAGGCGGCCGACGTCTCGGCGGCCGTCCGCAGCGTGGGGGCGGGGCGGTCGTCCTCCAGGCCCAGCCGCACGCGCGAGGCGCGCGCCAAGTCCGACGTCGGGGCGGCGGCGATGACCTCCTCGTAGAGCGGCCGGGCCGCGTCCTCCCGCCCCGCCCCCCGCTCGATCTCGGCGAGCGCGTACCGGGCGCGGACGGCCGTGGGGAGGTCGGGCGTCTCGGTGAGGATGGCGCGGTACAGCGCCGCGGCGGTGTCGGCGCGACCGGCCGAGAGGAAAAAGGCGTTGGCGAGCTCGTAGCGGAGCTGGGCCAGCTCGGTGTTGAGCTCCTGGAGCTTTGCGAGCGTCCGCGGAACGCGCGCGATGTCGAGCGGCGGCGGCCCCTGCCCCAGCGTCGTCCGCGGCCCGGCGATGTTGTCGGCGACGCCGCCGACGTCGGACGCGAGCGCCGTCGCGCGGACGTCGGACAGGCGGCGCCAGTTGGGGACGAGCGGGCGGCTCCCCCACCGCTGCTCGAAGGCGACGAGGCCGGCCTGGATCGTGCCCGGGTTCCGGTAGGAGAGGAACCCGACGTCCGCCCCGCCCACCGGCGCCTGCGCGACCGCGGGGCCTCCGGGGGAGTCGCCCTCGAAGCGGGTGCCCTCGCCCGAAAACGCCTGGGCTGCCCGCTCCGCTTCGAGCCGCCGCTGCTGGTCCTGGAACACGCGGAGGCGTTCGGCCTCGATGGACTCGATGCGGGCGGCGAACGCGTCGTCGGAGAGGGCGCCGAGGGCCAGGAGAGAATCCGCCTCGCTCACGCGGCGGGCCGTTTCGGCGAGCGCCGCGTAGGTCCGCGCCTGCTGGCCGATCCCGACCACGGCCGCCCGCGACGGTCGGACCTCGAGGGGCGGCTCGCGGAGGGCCGTCGCCGCCGTGTCGAAGTGAGCCGAGGCGCGGACGTAGTCGTCGAGCGCGTCGCGATAGAACTCTCCCAGCCGGTAGTGCGCCTCGCCGCGGACGCGCTGCCCGTCGAGGTCGGGGTCGTAGAGGACGTCGCGGAACCGGGCCTCGGCCGCCGCCGTGCGGCCCGCCGCCGCGAGCAGCCGGGCGCGGACGAGGGCGAGCTCGCCCCGGCGCTCGTAGAACTTGTCGTCCCCCTCCATGCGGTCGACCAGGGCGAGCGCCTCGTCGGTCTTTCCGGCGTCGAGGCCCACGACGAGCGCGCGGCTCACGGCCGCCGCGTAGCCCAGCTCGAACGCGGGCTGCTGGTCGAGGGCCGCCGTGTACGCCTCGGCCGCTCGGTCGTACCGCTCCGCGTACTCCTCGACCTGCCCGAGGAGGACGTAGGCCCGCGCGGCGAGGTCGCCGTCGTCGACCTCGGCCGCCCCCTCGCGGAGCACCTCGGCGGCCTCGTCCCACCGCCCCGCCAGCGCGTACAGCTCGCCCAGCGCGAGCCGCATCCGCGGGCGCCACCGGCGGTCGACGTCGTCGCGGGCCAGCCCGTCCTGGAGCACGGCCACGCCCTCGTCGTAGCGCTCGGTCGCCGCGTAGGTCCGCCCGAGCCAGAACTGGGCCTCGTCGCCCAGCCGGCGGTCGCCGGTCGCCTGCGCGGCGGCGGCCGTCTCCTCGAACTTCTGCTCGGCCCCGGCAAAGTTGCGCTGGTAGAAGTACGCCTTCCCGATGACGAGGAGCGCGTCGTCGGCCCACTTCGACGTGGGCCGGTCGCGGAGCAGGTCGGCGCTCTTCTCGACGGCGTCCTCGAACGGCCCGCCGCCCGCCCCGCCCGCGGCCACGACGGGGAACACGCGGAGCAGCTCGGTGCGGTCGACGACCGCGGCGTCGTTTTGGAGCGCCTCCTCCCCCTCCTCCAGGCTCCGCGAGGCGTTGTAGTACGTGTTGTAGAACGCCCGGAAGTTGTTGTAGCGGTTGCCCAGGGCCGTCCCCGGCCGGCACCCGGGGGCGGCGAGGAGCACGCCCGCGAGGGCAATGACGGCGAGGGCGGGGCGGCGCACGGTCCGGGGCGGCTAGAGGAGTCTCAACGCGGCAGGCCGCTCATGCAGAACCGGGGGCGGGGCGGCCAGGATACGGCCCGGCCTCGGGCGGGGCCGGTCAAACGGGACCGCCCCGCCCGGGCGTGTGCCGAGCGGGCAGCGGCGCCACCCCGCCCACGCCGAGGGCGGGGCGGCTGCCGTAGCGGCGTTGCATGCAACGCCGTCGGGCGGTGCCGTCAGGTGACGCGCGGCCGTAGGGACGACCGCCGGTCGCCCACGTGGGCGGGGCGACGCCGGGCGGGGTGGCGCGGGGCGGCGGCGACAGACCACCCCGCCCCCGACGGCCCGCGCGCCCGCCCCGCCCTACCGCTCCAGGCGAACGAGCGCGTACGACTTTTTCCCCTTCCGCAGCACGACGACCGCCCCGCCCACGGCGTCGGACGCGGTCACGGCGGCGGCGGCCTCGACCGGCTCGTCGTTCACGCGGAGGCCGCCGCCGCGCGCGAGCCGCTTGGCCTCGCCCTTCGAGGCCGCCAACCCGGCCTCGACGAACAGGTCCACGACCGGGACGCCGTCGCCCTCGAACCGGGCGGCCGGGAGCGCGACCGACGGGGCCTCCTCGAACACCTCGCCCAGCGTCTTTGCGTCGAGCGACGTGATGTCGCCGTCGCCGAACAGGACGCGGCCCGCCCGCTCGGCAGCCTCGGCGGCCTCGGCGCCGTGGACCATCGTGGTCACCTCGCGGGCGAGGGCACGCTGGGCGGGGCGGGCGCGGGGGGCTGCCTCGGCCTCAGCCGCGAGCGCCTCGACCTCGTCCGGGCCGAGCCACGTGAACGCCTTGAGATAGCCGACGGCGTCGCGGTCGTCGGTGTTCAGCCAGAACTGGTAGAACTGGTACGGCGACGTCCGCTCCGGGTCGAGCCAGACCGCCCCGCCCTCCGTCTTCCCGAACTTGGTCCCGGCCGCGTTCGTCACGAGCGGCATCACGAGCCCGTGCCCCTGCCCACCTGCCGCGCGGCGGATGAGGTCGGCGCCGGCCGTGATGTTGCCCCACTGGTCGCTCCCGCCGATCTGGACCGTCACGCCGTCGCGCTGGTACTGGACGAGAAAGTCGTAGGCCTGGAGGAGCTGGTAGCTGAACTCGGTGAACGACAGGCCCTGCTCGCTCTCCAGCCGGCTCCGCACGGACTCCTTCGCCGTCATGGCGTTGACCGTGAAGTGCTTGCCCACGTCGCGGAGGAAGTCGAGCAGCCCCGCCCCGCCCAGCCAGTCCAGGTTGTTCGCCATCCGCGCCGCGTTCGGGCCGTCGAAGTCGAGGAACCGTTCGAGCTGGCCGCGGATGCCGGCGGCGTTCGCCTCGACGTCGTCGCGCGTCTGGAGCGTCCGCTCGGCGCGCTTGCCCGAGGGGTCGCCGATGAGGCCGGTCCCGCCGCCGACGAGGGCGACCGGCCGGTGCCCCGCCCGCTGGAGCCGCGCGAGCCCCAGCGCCGGCAGGAGGTGCCCAACGTGGAGGCTGTCGGCCGTCGGGTCGAACCCGCAGTAGGCCGTCCGCACGCCGCCGGCGAGGTGGTCGGCGAGGTCCGGCGTCTGGTCGTAGAGCAGGCCGCGCCAGGCGAGGTCGTCGAGAAGGGTCATGGGGAACGCTGAATGATGAACGCTGAACGACGAAGGGCTGGGGCCAACCGCCCCGCCCGGCGGGACCGGGTGCGTCGGGGCGACCGGCGGTCGCCCGATCCGTTCACGCGGGCGGGGCGGCCGCGTGTGCGGGCGGGGTGGTAGACCGGGACGAACGCGCCGCGCCGCCCACGGCGAGTGGGCTCGTCAGCTTGTGCCCGTCACGCGTCGCCCGCGGCCACGCCCTCGGCCTCCAGGACGGCGGCGAGGGCGTCCTGGAACGCCCGGTTCTCGCTAGCGGTGCCGACCGATGCGCGCGCCCAGCCGGGGCGCCCGTCGCGGCCCGCGAGGGCGGGGTAGCCCGTCACGTTGCGGACGAGCACGCCCCGCTCGGCCATCCGCGCGATGAGGTCGGGGACTGCGAGCGGCGTGCGGAAGAGGAAAAAGTTGGCGGCGCCCGGGAGCACCTCGACGCCGTCCAACCGCCCCGCCCACGCCTCCAGGCGCGCGCGCTCGGCCTTCATCTCGGCCACGCGCTCGGCTACGAGGTCGGCGTGGTCGAGGGCGGCCAGGCCGATCGCCTCGCCCAGACGGTCGATGAGGAACGGCACGCGGGACTTCTCGATCTCGGCGATAAGGGCGGGGTGGCCCGCCATCATGCCTAAGCGGACGCCCGCGAGCCCGAGCGCCTTCGAGAACGTCCGCAGGACGAGCACGTTGGCGTGGTCCTTCAGCAGGTCGGTGGCCGTCGGGCCGTCGAGGAACTCGTGGTACGCCTCGTCGATGACGAGCACGCCGGGGACGCCGGCTGCCAGCCGCTCCAGGTCGGCGTGGGCGATCGCCTGCCCCGTCGGGTTGTTCGGCGTGGTCACGACCGTGAGCGGGGCGGACGTCCGCTGCGCGGCCTCCAGGATGGCGTCCGGGTCGTGCCGCAGGTCCGGGCCGGCGGGGACGTCCACGATGTCGGCCGCGTGCATCCGGGCGACGCTCGCGTAGAGCGCGAACATCGGGCTTGGGAGCACGACCGGCGTCCCGCGGTCGAGGAAGCACAGGGCCAGCGTCTGCGCGAGCTCGTTCGATCCCCGCCCGACGATGACGCTGCCCTCGGGGAGCCCGTTCTGCGCCTCCAGCGCCGCGACCAGCCGGTGCGGCCGGTCGTCGGGGTAGCGGTTCCACGGCGACTCGCCAAAGTGGTCGAGCGCGGCCCGCTTCATCTCGTCGGGGAGGTCGTACGGGCTCTCGTTCTGGTCCAGCTTGGCCGCCGCCTCTACGGTCGTGGGCACGCGGTACACCGTCTCGGCACGGACGGCGGGGCGGACGAGATCAACGGGCGGGGTGGGCATCGGGGTGGGGGTACAGGGTGCGGGGTACCGGGTACAGGTGGAGAGTGGCGCTACGCTTCGGCGGCCGTACCTCGTACCTCGTACCCCGTACCTGGATCGAGCCGCAAGCGAACGGCGAGGGCGTGGGCGTCGAGCCCTTCGGCTTCGGCGAGGCGGGCGATGGCCTCGCCGGTCTGCGCCAGGCGCGCGGCCGAGTAGCGGAGCACGGACTGCCGGCGCAGGAACACGCCCACGCCGAGCGCCGACGCGAACCGGGCCGTGCCGCCGGTCGGGAGCACGTGGTTGGGGCCGGCGAAGTAGTCGCCGACGGGCTCGGGCGAGTGCGGGCCGAGAAAGACGGCGCCGGCGTGCCGGACCTGCGCCCACAGCGCCTCGGCGTCGTCCGACAGGATGACGAGGTGCTCCGGCGCCAGCTCGTCGACGCACGCGACGGCCTCGTCCATCGTCTCGGTCACGATCGCGGCGCCGTAGGCCGGGACGGACTCGCGGAGCACGTAGGCGCGGGGGAGCGTGGGGACGAGGCGTTCGACCTCGGCCTGGACCGCCTCGGCGAGCGACAGGGACGGCGTGACGAGGACGGCGCTCGCGCGGCCGTCGTGCTCGGCCTGCGCGAGCAGGTCGGCCGCCGCGAACGTCGGGTCCGCGTCGGCGTCGGCCAGCACGACGACCTCGGAGGGGCCGGCGACCGAGTCGATCCCGACCTGCCCGACGACGAGCTTTTTGGCCGTCGCCACATATGCGTTGCCCGGCCCCACGACCACGTCGACGCGCGGGACCGTCTCGGTCCCGAACGCGAGCGCGGCGACGGCCTGCGCCCCGCCCACGGCGTAGACGTGCTCGACGCCGAGGAGCCGCGCCGTCGCCATCACGAGCGGGTGCGGCCGCCCGTCCGGCCCCGGCGGGCTGCACAGGTGGAGCTCGCCGACGCCGGCCACGAGCGCGGGCACGGCGTTCATGACCACGCTCGACGGGAGCGGGGCGGTCCCGGCCGGCACGTAGAGCCCGGCGCGGTCGACCGGCATCACGCGCTGGCCGTACGCCACGCCGTCGCCGTCGTCGCGCATCCACGACGCCGGCATCTCGGCCTCGTGGAACCGGCGGACGTTCGCGGCGGCCGCCTCCAGCGTCTCGCGCAAGCCGGCGTCGAGCGCGTCGAGCGCTGCGTCCAGCTCGTCCGCCGTCGCCTTGAGCGGGGCGGGGCGGACGCCGTCGAACCGCTCGGTCAGGTCCAGGAGCGCCGCGTCGCCCCGCCCGCGCACGTCGTCGAGGATCGCGCGGACGGCGGCCTCGACGGCGTCGTCGAACACGGCGCGCCGGTCGAGCACGGCCGCGAGGCGGTCGCGGCGCTCGGCGTAGGGGACGATCGGGAGCAACGGCATCGAACGAACCTACCGCCCCGCCTGCGGGCGGGGCGCGAGGAGATCGAGGAGAGGGCCGCCACCCCGCCCCGCCCAGACTGCGAGTGGGGCGGTGCGGGCGGGGTGGTCTTGGGCGGGCGGGGCGGTCTCGGGCGCGTCTGCCCGCTACGCCTCCTCCGCCTCCGGCTCGTCCTCCTCTACGTCGTCCGTGTCGTCGTCGTCGTCGCCACTCACGAGCGCGTCGAGGTCGATGGGGCGCACGTCGAGGCCCGCCCCGCCCGCGCGTGCGAGCTCCTCGGCGAGGAACGGGGCCGTCGGGCTGTCGGCGTCCGCGAGCCCTTCGGGCGGACCGGCGTAGAGCAGGTGGCCGCCGCCCGCCCCGCCCTCCGGCCCCAGGTCGAGGACCCAGTCGGCCTGCTTGGCCACGTCCATGTTGTGCTCGATGACGAGCACCGTGTTGCCCTTGTCGACGAGCGCCTGGAGCACGATGAGCAGGTGGCGGACGTCCTCGAAGTGGAGCCCCGTCGTGGGCTCGTCGAGGATGTAGAGCGTCTGGCCCGTGCCCGGCCGCGAGAGCTCCTTCGACAGCTTGATCCGCTGCGCCTCCCCGCCCGAGAGCGTCGTCGCCTGCTGGCCCAGCCGGATGTAGCCCAGGCCGACGGCGTCGAGCGTGCGGAGCTTGCGCGCGATTCGCGGCACGGCGCCCAAAAACTCCAGGGCCTCCGACACCGGCATCTCCAGCACTTCCGCGATGTTCTTGCCCTTGTAGCGGACGGCCAGCGTTTCGGCGTTATAGCGCTGCCCCTTGCACGTCTCGCACTCGACGTAAACGTCGGGGAGGAAGTTCATCTCCAGCTTCACGATGCCGGCCCCCTTGCACGTCTCGCACCGCCCGCCCTTGACGTTGAACGAGAACCGGCCCGGCTTGTAGCCGCGGATCTCGGACTCGGGCAGCCGCGCGAACAGGTCGCGGATGAGCGTGAACAGGCCCGTGTAGGTCGCCGGGTTCGACCGCGGCGTGCGCCCGATCGGGCTCTGGTCGATGACGATCGTCTTGTCCAGGTGCTCCAGGCCCTCGACCTCGCGGTACGGGAGCGGGACGGCCGTCGCGTTGTGGAAGTGCGACGACAGGATCGGGGCGAGCGTCTGGTTGACGAGCGACGACTTGCCCGAGCCGCTCACGCCCGTGACCACGGTCAGCGTGCCCAGCGGGACCTCGACGGTCACGTCCTTGAGGTTGTGGCCGCGCGCGCCCTCCAGCCGCAGCACGTTGCCCGTCCCCGTCCGGCGCTCGCTCGGGGCCGGCGTGGGCACGGCGCGGAGGCCGGAGAGGTAGGCCGTCGTGAGCGACGCGGGCGGGGCGCCGTCGCCCGACACGTCGGCGATCTGGGACGGCGGGCCGGCCGCGAGCAGCTTGCCGCCGAACTCGCCGGCGCCCGGCCCCAGGTCGACCACGAAGTCGGCCGCCTCGATCATCTCGCGGTCGTGCTCGACCACGAGGACGGAGTTGCCCAGGTCGCGGAGCGCCGTCAGCGACGCGATGAGCTTGGCGTTGTCGCGCGGGTGGAGCCCGATGGACGGCTCGTCGAGCACGTAGAGCACGCCCGTCAGCTGCGTCCCGATCTGGGTCGCCAGCCGAATCCGCTGCGACTCCCCGCCCGAGAGCGTGCGGGCGGGGCGGTCGAGCGTGAGGTAGTCCAGGCCGACGTTGAGAAGGAAGTCCAGGCGCTCGCAGATCTCCTTGACGACCGGCCCGCCGATCGTCTCCTGCCGGCCCTCCAGCTCCAGACCCTCGAACCACGCGCGGAGCGCGCGGAGGTCGAGCTGCACGAGGTCCGCGATGCTCTGGTCGCCCTCGTAGGTGTGCGTGTTGCCGATCCGGTAGCTCAGCGACTCCGGCTTGAGGCGGCCGCCGCCGCAGACGCCGCACGGGAGGAGCCGCATGAACGCCTCGGCCCACTGGCGCTGCGTCTTCGATGAGGCGTTGTCCAGCGTGTGCTGGACGTGCCCGTAGACGCCGCCGTAGCGGTGCTGGTAGACGACCTCGCGGCCCTTGTACTTGTAGGCGATGTCGAACTGCTCGTCGCCCGCCCCGCCCAGGAGCACGCCGCGCTGGGCGTCGGTGAGGTCGCGGATGGGCGTCTCGAAGTCGAACCCGTAGACCTCGGCGACGGCGCGGAGCTGGCTAAAGACCCACACGTCCTTGGGCTTGCCCAGCGCCGCCACCCCGCCCTGGGCGATGGTTTTGGCGTCGTCGGGGACCACGAGGCCGGGGTCGATCTCCTTGCGCACGCCCAACCCGTTGCACGCCGGGCACGCGCCGTAGGGGCTGTTGAAGCTGAACGTGTTGGGCGAGGGGTCCTCATAGCTCAGCCCGTCCTCGGGGGCCGTGAGGTGGCGCGAGAACAGGACGTCGCCGGGCTCGACTACCACCCCGCCCGCAGCCGCCCCGCCCCCGCCGTCCGCGGGCGGGGCGGGCACGCGGTCGACCTGGGCGATGAGCGTGCCGCCGCCCATGCCGAGCGCGATCTCGGCCGCCTGCGCCACGCGCGGCCGGATGCCGTCTTTGACGACGAGCCGGTCGACGACGACCTCGACGTCGTGGATCGCGTAGCGGTCGAGCTGCATGCCCTTCTCGATCTCGCGGACCTCGCCGTCGGCGCGGACGCGCGAGAACCCCTGCTTGGCGACTTGCTCGAAGAGGTCGCGGTAGTGCCCTTTTCGCCCGCGCACGACCGGCGCCAGGATCTGCACGCGCGTGCCCTCGGGGAAGGCGGCGATGGCGTCGATGATCTCGTCGTCCGACTGCCGCCGCATGGGCCGGCCCGACTTGTACGAATACGCCTCGGCGGCGCGGGCGTAGAGGAGCCGGAGAAAGTCGTAGATCTCCGTCACCGTGCCGACCGTCGAGCGCGGATTGCGGCTCACGGTCTTCTGCTCGATGGCGATGACCGGCGAGAGCCCGTCGATAAAGTCGACGTCCGGCCGCTCCATGACGCCCAGGAACTGGCGCGCGTAGCTGGAGAGCGACTCCATGTAGCGCCGCTGGCCCTCGGCGTAGATCGTGTCGAACGCGAGCGACGACTTGCCGCTCCCCGACAGGCCGGTCACGACTACGAGCTCGTTGCGGGGGATGTCGAGGTCGACGCCTTGGAGGTTGTGCTCGCGGGCGCCGCGGATCAGGATGCTGTCGTCCACGGGGTTGGGCTGGGCCAGATCGGGGGCTACACGCCGCCCTACCCTGCCGTTCCACCCCGCCCGCCGGGTCCGCTGTCGGGCGGGGCGGGCAGAGCAAGGCGGGCCGGGGGCGGGGCGGCCTGGGAGAACGGGGCGGGGCGGCCCACGAGTACCGCCGCCCGGTGACGACGCTGTGACATCGGCCGGCCCGGCGGGTCCGCCCCACCCGACGCGAGCGGCGCAACGCGCGGGCGGGGCGGCCCGCGGCGTCCGCCCCGCCCCGCCCTCAGGAAGCGGCGCGGTGCACCGCTCTACTCCACGCGGGCGGGGTGGACCAGCGCGAGCGGCGAGCGGACGATGACCGCCCCGCCCTCCGGCGGACACGGCGAGCCGTGTCCCTACGAC
This sequence comes from Rubrivirga litoralis, assembly GCF_031846415.1. Taxonomy (NCBI): domain Bacteria; kingdom Pseudomonadati; phylum Rhodothermota; class Rhodothermia; order Rhodothermales; family Rubricoccaceae; genus Rubrivirga; species Rubrivirga litoralis. The sequence goes on from NZ_JAVRHT010000016.1 coordinate 17,053, forward strand.
ACGGCCCACCACCCCGCCCGACGCAGGCGGGCCTGCCGGGCGGGGCGGCCTGACCCACCGACTTAATAACTTACTGACCTACCGCCCCACCCCGCTCGACACGACCGGCGCCTCGGCCGCCGTCTGCCAGTCCAACTCCGGCCACCACCGCTCGGGCGGGGGCGGGGCGAACGGGAACACGCTCTCGCCCGGGCGCGGCACCACGATGGGCACGCCGGCGGCGTCCGCGGCCACGAGCGCCCGCTCGACGGGCTCGGTCCACCCGTGGAGCGCGAGGTCGAACGTGCCCCAGTGGACCGGGAGCATGAGCCCGCCGCGGGCGTCCTGGACGGCGCGCACGGCCTGCTCCGGCCCCATGTGGATGTCGGCCCAGAGCGCGTTGTACGCACCGACCTCGACGAGCGTGGCGTCGAACGGCCCGAGCCGCCGGCCGACTTCGGCGAACGCCACTTGGTACCCGCCGTCGCCCGTGACGTAGACGCGGCGGTCGCGTCCCAGGACGGCCCACCCGCACCACAGCGTCCGGTCGCGGTCGCCCAGCGTGCGGCCCGAAAAGTGGCGGGCCGGCGTGGCGACCACGCGGAGCCCGGCGACCGTCGCCTCCTCCCACCAGTCGAGCTCGGTGATCCGATCGGCCGGCACGCCCCACGCCTCCAGGTGCGCGCCGACGCCGAGCGGGACCAGCCACCGCGGCACGCTCGGCACGAGCGCCCGGACGGTCTGCCAGTCGAGGTGGTCGTAGTGGTCGTGTGTGACGAGGACGGCGTCGAGCGAGGGGACCTGGTCGAGCGGGAGCGGCGGCTCGAAAAAGCGCCGGACCCCGAACGCCGCGCCCGGCGACGCCGTCGGGCTCCAGACGGGGTCCGTCAGGAGGCGCGCGCCCTCTACTTCCAGGAGCGCCGTCGAGTGGCCGAGCCACGTCACGCGGAGGTCCTGCGGGGCCGTGAACGAGACGGCGCGGCGGGGCACCGTCGGGACCGCCCCGCCCGGGCGGCGGTCGGCGGCCCGGTCCGTCAGCCACGCCCACGCGGCCCCCAGCGAGGCGCCCACGCGCGTGCCCTCGGGGTTCTGGAACCGGCCGTCCCGCCACTGCGGCGACCGCCGCATCCGGGCGAGCCGCTCGCCCTCGGGCGCGGCCCCGAACACGGGGTGGCGGAGGGCGGCGGCACCGGCGGCGACCGCCCCGCCCGCGAGGGCGGAGCCGACGAGCGTGCGACGAGCGAGAGGCGACATGGGCGGGGCGGTCGTGGAGGGCGGAACGGACCATCCTACGCACGCGGGCGGCGCCGCCCCGCCCAGCAGCGGACTCCACCGATTCTGCGCGGGCGGGGCGGCCAGGTCGGGGTGGGGCGGCGCCTGGATTACCGCTCCGTTCGGAGGACGGCCTGCTCGGCGTCGGCGCGGGCGACGGCGGCGAAAAAGGTGCGCGCCTCGTCGTACGCCTCCGCCGGCAGGCGCGGCGTCTCCACGACGAGCTCGCGGACGACGACGAGCGCCCCGTCGTCCGCCGTCTCCGCCTCCAGACGGTAGCGCCCGGCCGGACTCACGATCTGGACCGGCTCGGGGAGGCGGTGCACGGCGTAGCCCTCGGGGAGCACGAAGCGAACCGTGTCGCGCTCGGCCGAGGCCGACCCCAGCCACACCGGCTGCGTGCGCGCGTCCACGCGGGGCAGCGCCGGCGCCGCGCCCGCGAACGGGACGAGGCTGACCAGGAGCCGCCCGCCCGCCCGCCGCGCGGCGTGGGCGATGCGGAGCCGCGCGCCGATCGTGATCTCGTCGGGCCGTTCGGCCGCGCCGGACAGGTCGAAGTCGAGGACGTCGAGGCTGGGGAGGCCCGTCACCTCGCGGAGCACGCCGGCGTGCTCGGCCGACGTGGTCCGGTCGAACGCGGCGAGGGCGTCGGCGCGCGGCTCGCCGCGCAGCGCCCACGCGACGTCGGCCTCCGCCCCGCCCCGCTCGTCGAGGCGCACGGTCGCCGTGCGGAGCGTCCGGTTGGCGTCGGGCGCGCTCACGGGCGTCTGGACAAGCTCGCCGCCGGTGTCGGTCACGCGGAGGGCGGGGCGGCCCTCGGTAAAGGCGCCGAGGTGGTCGAAGGCGGCGTAGGGGCTCGTGCATTCGAGCCACGCCGCGCCCGTCCGAATCGGGGCCGTCCGCATCGGCAGTTCGGCCTCGTCGGGGAGCGCCACGCGGAGGACGACGTGATTGAACGCGTTGTCCGGAAAGTCCTCGGCGAGCGCTGAGCCGTGCTCGCCGGCCTCGACCAGGACCGGGTCGGACGCGATGCCGGCTTCGGCGAGCAGGGCCTGCATGTAGTTCGTGAGCGCCTTGCAGTCGCCGTAGCGCCGCTCGAACACATAAGCCGCGTCGAACGGCTGCCAGCCGCCCAGCCCGAGTTGGACGCTCACGTAGCGCGTCGTCTGCTGGAGGTGCCGGTACAGGCGCCGGGCCTTTTCGCGGTCCGTCGCTGCGCCCTCGATGATCTGGTGGACCGCGGCGCGGGCGGCCTCGGGGAGCGCCTGCCGGTCCTGCGACAGCCCGCCGTACCACGCCCCGAACGCGTCCCACGAGTCGAGCCGGCCCGGAGCGTCCCCGATTTCGAAGCGGTCGGTCCCCAGCCGGAGCTCGGGGAGCTGGTCCCACCACGGCGGCCCGAACGGCTCCGCCTCGGCGGCGGGGCGGTCGGCGAGGCCCCACGCGTAGCGGTCGCGCCCGCCCGACCGGACGCGGACGCCCTCGCCCAAGTCGCGCGTCCACGTCCGCACGAGCGCCTCGGACGGGACCTCGAGCCAGAACGCGGCCGACTCGACCGGGCGGCCCTCCGGCTGCGGCCGCCACGTCGGCCAGCCGAGGACGCCGCGGTGCTCGATCTCGTACGCCCACTCGACCGTGAACGGGTAGCGGTCGCCGTAGAGCTCGACGGAGCGGAGCCGGAGGTCCTCGTAGAGCGACGTCAGCGCGCGGTCCTCGCCGTCGCGCCCGCCCGCCGTACCGACGACGCGGCCGTCCGCGTCGCGGAGCGTGCCCTCGACGCGGCGTAGGTCGCGGAACCCGCCGTGGACGAGGCGGAGCGCCCCGGCCGCCTCCCGCCCCGCCGGCCCGAACGCCGTCGTCACCAGGCGCACGCGCGTCGTCGCGCGTCCGGGCGAGGCCACGTCGTATTCGGTCTCGTAGAGCCGGACGACGGCCGGAGCCCCGTCGGCGAACGCGGCGGTCTCGGGCGTGACGGCGAACGCGGCGTCCTGGGCGCGGGCGGGGAGGGCCGCGAAGAGCGCCGCGGCGAGGCACCACGCGGCAAACGTCAGTCGGGGCGGGGCGGTCATCGCTGTCCCCCCGTCTCGGAAGCGGCCTCCGCCCCGCCCGTATCCGCCCCGCCCGTATCCGCCCCGCCCGCGGCGGCCTCCTCTGTAACCGCTTCGTCTGGGGCCGCCGGGGGCGGGGCGGCCGTCCGCGTCAGGACGACGGCCTCGCCCTCGGCCGCTACGATCTCGTCGTAGAGCCTCCGCAGGGCGGGGTACTCCTCGGGCGAGACCTGCGCCTGAGCCACCGTCAGCACGGCGCGGACGACGAGCCGGCCCGGCTGCGCGACGACGGCGCGGCGGTAGGTCACGGCCCGGCTCGGGATCGTAAGCGCGAGCAGATCGGGCACCTCCTCGACGGCGTAGCCCTCGGGGAGCGCGAGGTCGGCGACGTACGTTCGCGTCGAGGGGTAGGCAAAGTCGACGGGGAAGGCGCGCGTCGGGCGCTCGAACGGGTTCTCGTCGAGCCGCATGAGGAGCGCCGGCGTCAGGTAGATCTCGTCGAGGACCACCTCGCCGGCGTCCGGCGCCGCGAACGTGGCGTCCATCTGGAGCGGGGCGTACGGGTCGCCGGCGCCCTCGACCGAGACCACCTCCATCTCGACCTCGTCGGGGGCCTCGGCGGCCGCCTCGGCGGCCTGCGTGGCGGCCGCGGCCGGAGCGCCGGCGGCCTCCTCGTCCAGTCGGGTACGCGCGTCGAGCGCGGCGTACCCGTCCAGCCGGAGGCGCACGCTCCCCGCCGCCCCGCCCTCGGGCGAGACCTCGGCCTGGACGGTGATGGAGGTGGAGGTGCCGCCGGGCGCCCCGAAGTCGATCCACTCGGGGCGGTCGCGGTCGGCGAGCCAGCCGGCTCCGCTGAGGGCCTGGACCGGAAGCGTGCCGTACGGCCGGTTTGGGTCGGTCGCGTCGAGAAGCTGGGGCGGCTCGCCCTCGACCTCAGCCAGCACCACGACCCAGTCGAACTGGTTGACGAGCGGGTAGAGATCGAGCGCGCGGCCGTTCCCGCGCGTCGAGAGCAGGACGGGCGTGGCCGCGACGCCGGCCTCGCGGAGGAGCGACGCCAGGAGCAGGTTGAGCTCGGCGGCCGTTCCCCCCTTCGTCTCGACGACGTCCTCGAGGTTGCGCTCCGCGAACACCCCGCCCCGCTCGTTCCACACGTACTGCGTGCGGACGAGGTCGTAGAGCGCGCGGGCCACCTCGCCCGGCGTCCCCGACGCGTCGGCGGCGAGCGCACGGACGCGGCGGCCGGGGCGGAGGCGCCGCCCGAACTCGTTGTGGCCGTCGAGCTCGTTGGCCACCTTCTCCCACGTCCCGAGAACGGTCCGCGTCGGCTGGTTGCGCGGGTTGATGCGGCGGAGCTGGAGGAGCACCTTCTGCTCGTAGTCCGCCTCGGTCGTCGTAAACGGCTCCTCTCGGAGGGCCGGGACGTCGTGGGCCGTCCACCGCAGCGTGGTCGTCCGCCAGTCGCGCCGGTAGTCGCCCTGGGTCGGCTGCACCTCGACCTGGCCGCCCTGCGTGTAGGCCATGTAGTCGAAAAACTCCGGCACCTCGAAGCGGTACTCGCTCACGAGCGTCGGCTCGCCGGACTGGAAGACCCACGGCGGCGGCGAGAAGATGTTGTCGCTCTCGTAGACGTACGAGAACTCGAAGATGGCGCCTGGGGTGAGAGCCGGCATCGAGAACCGAACCTCGCGGAGGTCCTCCCCGACGTCGCCGTCGAGGACCGCCCCGCCCTCGAGCTCGACGCGCCGCATCGAGCCGTCGGGTTCGGGCACGAACGTCTGCCCCTTCACGCTGCGGACCTTGTTGTCGCGGTGGTAGCGGTAGGCGAACTCGCCCAGCTCGTAGCCGCTCTCGCGGAGCACCTTGACGCGGCGGTGGCGGCGGACCGTGTAGCGGAAGTCGTTCCGGTACCGGTCGTATTCGAGCTCCGCCACCCCGACATCGCCCAGCACGACGGCCGCCGCGTCGGGGTCATCGGGGGCCGCGTCGAGCGCGCGCTCGGCGTCGGTGACGTCCCCCCAGCGGATGGGGAGGTCTTGGGCCGCCGCAAGGGCGGGGAGGAGCAGGACGACGAGGGGCAGGAGCCGGCGCACAGGCGGGAGAGGGCGCGTGAGTGGATCGGTATCGCGCGCGCCGGCCGAATCTACATTTAGGCCCTTACACCGTCTCCTTTGGTACACCAAAATGCCCCGTGTCCCTCGGCTGGCATTCCCACACGGCGCGGCGGCCTCAACGCCCGCCCCGCCCGTGCCGTGGGTGGGGTGGCGGATCGGCAACGGACCCTGCCGCGCCCCGGTGCCGAGTAGGGCGGGGCGGCCTCCCCGCCCGACGACCGCCCCGCCCGCGGTGGAGCCAACAGGCACGCAACGAAGGGCGAGGGCGGGGCGGCCGCACCCTGCCGCCCCCGCCTCGCCCTCGGCGTGGTGCCGGGCGGGGCGGGGCGGCGCTACCCCTCCTGCGCCACCGACGCCGGCCGCGCGTCGGCGGCGGCCTCGGGCGCCATGCCGGCCGGCGTGGGGTCGGGCGGGAGCGGCTCGAACCACGAGCGGCCGTCGTGGGCCAGCATCCGGTCGGCCGCGGCCGGCCCCCAGGTGCCCGAGGCGTAGTTCGGGAACTCGGCCGGCGGCGAGTCGGCCCACGCGTCGAGGACGGGCTGGACCACCTCCCACGCCGTCTCCACCTGGTCGGCCCGCATGAACAGCGTGGCGTCGCCGCGGATGGCGTCGAGGAGCAGCGTCTCGTACGCCTCGGGCGGGGTCTCGAACGCGTCGTCGTAGTCGAACCGCATGGCGACCGGGTGGAGCAGCATCGACGGGCCGGGCCGCTTGGCCTGGAACCGGAGCACGATGCCCTCGTCGGGCTGGATGCGGATGACGAGCCGGTTCGGCTGCCACGCCTCGTCGGCCCCGGCCGGGAACGCCCGGTGCGGGACGGGCCGGAACTGGACCGAGACCTCCGACACGCGCCGCGGCATCCGCTTCCCCGTGCGGAGGTAGAACGGGACGCCGTGCCAGCGCCAGTTGTCGACCTCGAGCTTGAGCGCGGCATACGTCTCGGTCGTCGAGTGCGGGTCGACGTTGGGCTCCGCCCGGTACGCCGGGACCTCCGCCCCGCCCAGGAACCCCGACCCGTACTGGCCGCGCACGGCCACCTCGTGCACCCGGTCGGGCGCGATCGGGCGGACCGCCCGGAGCACGTCGACCTTCTTGTTGCGGACCTCGTCGGCCTGAAACGCGACGGGCGGCTCCATCGCCACCAGGCACAGGAGTTGGAGCAGGTGGTTCTGGACCATGTCGCGGAGCGCCCCGGCCCCCTCGTAGTACCCGCCCCGGTGTTCGACGCCGACCGTCTCGGCCACCGTGATCTGAACGTGGTCGACGTAACGGGCGTCCCAGATCGGCTCGAACAGGACGTTCGCGAACCGGAAGGCCAGCATGTTCTGGACCGTCTCCTTGCCCAAGTAGTGGTCGATCCGGTACACCTGGCTCTCGTCGATCGTCTCGGTGAGCGTCCGGTCGAGCGCCCGAGCGCTCTCGAGGTCGTGACCGAACGGCTTCTCGATGACGATCCGGCTCCGCACGATGTCGTCGAGCAGGTGCGCCTCCGTCAGCCCGCGCACGATGGGCTCGACGAGGAACGGGGCGACCGACAGGTAGAACACGCGGTGCGGGGCCTCGCCGTCCGGGGCGAGCGCGTCGAGCCGCTCGCGGAGCCGCTCGAACGTCTCGGCCTGCGTCACGTCGCCCTGGACGTAGGCCAGCCGCTCCTCGAAGGCGTCCCAGTCCTGGTTGGCCGCGTCCTTGGGGAAAAAGCGGCCGAGCGAGGTGGCCGCGTCGCAGGCGAACGACGCGAACCCGCCGTCGTCCATCTCCGCCATGTCGACGCCGACCACGTCGACCTCGGCCGGCAGGTGCCCCTCGCGGTGGAGGTCGTAGAGGGCCGGGACGAGCTTCCGGTGGGCAAGGTCGCCACCGCCGCCGAAGAGGACGAGCTGGACCGTGGGGGGGACGCGCATTACGGGTAATGGGTTATGAGTGATGAGCAGGAGGGAACGGTGGGGGCGGGGTGGTTGAGCAGGCGCCACCCCGCCCTCTACTCGTCACCCGTCGCTATCAGAAACCGTTTAGTAGAGGTTCCCCCTCCCCCACCGGGGGAGGGCCAGGGAGGGGACAGACATCGGAGCGGCCAGCGAGGGCGGGGCGGCCGTCCTGGGTCTCCCCTCCCGACCTCCCCCGCCGGGGGGGAGGAGACTCGGAGCCGGCGGCTCAACAGTTTCTCACAGCCCAGCCGGCGCCCACTGGGCGTGGAACACGCCGTCGCGGTCGACGCGCGAGAACGTGTGGGCGCCGAAGTAGTCGCGCTGGGCGGCGACGAGGTTGGCCGGCAGCCACGCGCTCCGGTACGAGTCGAGGTAGGACAGCGACGCCGAGATCGCCGGGACCGGGATGCCCGCGCGGACGGCCTCGGCCGTGATGTCGCGGATGTCCTCCTGGTGCCCGTTGAGCTCCTTGGCCACGACCGGCGCCACGAGCAGGTTGTCCAAGTCGCCGTCGGCCCGGAACGCCGCGCGGAACGACTCGAGCATGGCGGCGCGGATGATGCAGCCGCCCCGCCAGATGCGCGCGACTTGGCCCAGGTCGAGCCCGAACTCGTAGGCGTCCGACGCCCGCTTGAGGAGGGCGAAGCCTTGGGCGTAGGTGACGAGGAACGCCGCGTGGACGGCGTTCCCGAGCTGGCCGACGACGTCGGCCTCCACCCCGCTCACGCGGCCGGCCGGCGTGCCGAGCAGTTCGGCCGCCGCGACGCGCTCGGGCTTGAGCGCCGAGAGGTAGCGGCTGGTGACGGCCACGTCGATCGTCGGCGTGGGCACGCCGAGGTCCATGGCGTCCTGGCTCGTCCACTTGCCGGTCCCCTTCTGGCTCGCGTGGTCGGCGATAAAGTCGAGGAGGTAGCGGCCGGTCGCGCCCTCGGGCGGGCTCTCGTCGCTGGGCTCCTCGTCGGGCCGGACCCCGGCGGCGTCGGGCTGGTGGAGGATGTCGGCCGTGATCTCGACCAGGAAGGACTGGAGCGCGCCCTCGTTCCAGCGCCCGAACAGGTCGCCCATCTGCTCGTTGCCCATGCCCAGGCCGCGCTTGCACACGTCGTAGGCCTCGGCCAGGATCTGCATGAGCCCGTACTCGATCCCGTTGTGGACCATCTTGACGTAGTGGCCTGCGGCGCCGCCGCCGAGGTGGGCGACGCACGGGTCGCCGTCGACCTTGGCCGCCATGCCTTCCAGGATCAGGGCCACGCGGTCGTACACCTCGCTCGGCCCGCCGGGCATCATGCTCGGCCCGTGGCGGGCGCCCTCCTCCCCGCCCGAGACGCCCATCCCGAAAAAGTGAAGCCCGGCCTCGGCCATCTCGGCCTGCCGCCGCTGCGTGTCGCGGAAGAACGAGTTGCCGCCGTCGATGAGCAGGTCGCCCTCGGACAGTTTGCCCTTGACCGACTGGATGACCGAGTCGACCGGCGGGCCGGCGGGGACCATCACGAGCAGGTTCCGCGGCGTCGGGAGCGCGTCGAGAAAGGCGTCGAAGTCGGTCGTCGCGGCGACGGCGCGGCCCTCGGCCTCCTGCTGGAAGCCCTCGACGGCGTCGGCGCCGAGGTCGGCCCCGGCGACGGAGACGCCCTCGTCGAGCGCGTTGAGGGCGAGGTTGCGGCCCATCACGCCGAGGCCGATGACGCCGAGGGAGGGTTGGGAGCTAGACAAAGCGGGAAGGGGGGTGGTGTGGGAGGGGACGGACCTGTACGCGCGTCGGCCGCCGGGGAGCCCCGAAGAGGGAAAATGGGGAAGGGAAAAGGGAGGACGGGCAGAGGAAGCCCGCCGGGCGGGGTGGTGCGCTCCTCCCCGCCCCGCCCACCGGGGCCGCTCCCGCAGAGCGCCTCCCCAGCTCGGGCCACGGCACTTCAGAGGCCACGCCGGACGTGGGGAGCCAGGGCGAAGGCATCTCACTCCCCTTCCTGCTCCGGCCTGCTCGGAACGGTCGCGGCCGACGTTCGAGCGGGCGGGGTGGAATCCACGGCCCGTCCGCGAACGGCGACCGGGCGGGGCGGTACCACCCGGAGCCACCCCGCCCCCGCCGTGCCCGACCGCCCGACCTGCAACGCCCACGGGTTCGACCGTTACCACCACGCCGTCCGCGCCGACCTGACGTACGGCGGCGGCGGGTGGTTCGCGCTCTTCAACGGCGTGTCGAGCGCGCCCAAAAAGATCGCGTTCACGTGCTCGCTCTGCGGCGAGACGTTCGAGACGACGCGCGACCCCGAGGTCCTGAAGCAGTACCGGAAGTACCCGTACGTCCGCAAGCCCGCCGACGTCCCGGTCGCCCCGCCCTCCGGCGGCCGCCCCGCCCCGCCCGACGGCGCATGACGGCCCGGCCCCAGCACAACGGCTCGGCGGCCGAGTGGGACGACTGGCGCTGGCAGATGCGCCACCGCGTCGACACGGTCGAGGCCCTCGAACGGTACGTCCGCCCGACGGCGTCGGAGCGCGAGGCGATCGAGGCCACGCGCGGCGTGTTCCGATGGACCATCACGCCGTACTATGCCAGCCTCATGGACCCCGTCGACGAGCGCGACCCGGTCCGCCTCCAGGTGGTCCCGCAGCGGGCCGAGGTCGAGCCCGACATCGTCGGCGTGGTCGACCCGCTGGACGAGGGCGGCCACAGCCCGGTCAAGAACCTCGTCCACAACTACCCGGACAAGGTCGCCTTCTGCGTCACGTCCGAGTGCGCCGTTTACTGCCGGTACTGCCTCCGCAAGCGGATGGTCGGCGACGCCGACTTCATGATGCGGAAGGACGAGCTGCGGGCGGGGCTCGACTACCTCCGCGCGCACCCCGAGATCCGCGACGTGCTGCTCACCGGCGGCGACCCGCTCGTGTTCTCGGACCAGAACCTGGACTGGCTCCTGGGCGAGATCCGCCAGATCCCGCACGTCGAAGTCGTCCGCCTGGGGAGCCGGCTGCCCGTCGTCAACCCGATGCGGATCACGGACGAGCTGTGCGCGGTGCTGGCCCGGCACCACCCGGTCTGGCTCAACACGCACTTCAACCACCCGAAGGAGCTCACGCCCGAGGCCCGCGCGGCGTGCGCGCGGCTGGCCGACGCCGGCGTCCCCGTGGGCAACCAGACCGTCCTCCTCGCCGGCGTCAACGACGACGCCGAGACGATGCGGGCGCTGTGCGAGGGGCTCGTCACGATGCGCGTCCGGCCGTACTACCTCTACCAGGCCCAGCTCATCGGCGGCACGGCCCACCTGCGGACGCCGATCGAAACGGGCATGGCGATCATGCGCGAGCTGAGGGGCCACACGTCCGGCTTCGCCGTCCCCACCTACGTGCTCGACACGCCCGACGGCAAGGTGCCGCTGACCCGCGACTACGTCCTCGGCCGCGCCGGAGACTGGGTGGTCATGGAGACGACGCGGGGCACGCTTTGGGCCGAGCCCAACCCGCTCGACGGCGCCGCCCCGCCCGTGCATCTTCCCGAAGTCGAGATGCCCGACGAGGCGCGGACCGTCCCGACCGGGGCGCCGCGGTTCGTATATGGAGAGACCGCCACCCCGCCCGGATAGCCGTGTCTGACCCCGCGATGCTCGGAGCCGCCGCCCAGATCGAGCGTGCCCGCGCTCTCCGAGACGAGCTGGACGCCCTGCGCCCCCTCGATCCGGAGCAGGTCGGGAAGGCGATGCAGCGGCTCCGCCTGGAGTGGACCTACCACTCGAACGCCATCGAGGGCAACTCGCTCACGTACGGCGAGACGCGCGCGCTCCTCATGCACGGCGTGACGGCGCAGGGGAAGCCGCTCAAGGATCACCTCGACATCAAGGGCCACCGCGAGGCGCTGGACCACCTCGAACGGCTCGCCGGAGCGGACGAGCCGCTGACGCTGGCGGCGGTCCGCGAGCTTCACCGGGTGCTCCTCGGCGAGCCCTACGAGACGTGGGCTGAGACGGCGGACGGCCAGCGCGTGCGCCGGACCGTCACGCCTGGCGAGTTCAAAGCGTTCTCGAACAGCGTCAAGACCGTGACCGGCGAGACGCACTACTACGCGCGCCCCGAGGAGACGCCCGCTCTCATGACCGACCTCGTGGACCGCTACCGAGCGGGGTGGCGAGAGGTAGAGCAGGGCGGGGCGGACGCCGTCGTCGTCGCGGCCGACCTCCACCACCGCTTCGTCGCGATCCATCCGTTCGACGACGGGAACGGGCGGATGGCGCGCCTGCTCATGAACCTCGTCCTGATGCGGGCGGGGTACCCGCCGGCGGTCATCCGCCAGGAGAACCGGCCCGCCTACTACGGCGCACTCGCGGAGGCGGACGCCGGCGACCTCGGCCCGTTCGTCCGCTTCGTGGCCGACGAGCTGACGGCGACGCTTGACCTGTACCTCCGCGCCCTCCGCGGCGAGCCGGACCCGACGGCGTTCAGCCGCCGCGTGGCGCTGCTGAGGAAGGAGGTGGAGACCTCGGGCGGGTCGGTCGAGCGAACGCCGGAGGCGCTGGCGCGGATTACGCGGGGGTTTGTTGTTCCCTTCCTTGAGCGGGTCCACGAAGGAGGACGCGACCTTGCCTCCTTGTTCTCAGGATTGGACGAGTTCAGCACCTACGCCGAAGCAAACAGGCCGACAAAGTTTCTTGGGAACAGGGATGTAGATGAAGTTTTAGTGCGTGCTGATTGGGATAGCTTTAAGTATGAGTTGTATCTAAGGGGATATGTAGAAGACCCGGCGCAGGACGTGCATTTGGAAGTAGGCGGGCGCTCGGGGAGAGATCACGTCGTAATCAGCTTAGTCGGTTCTCAAACTCCGCTTGTGCGAGTGGCATACGACCAGGTGATCGGTGACGAGGAGCCGGCTCATCTCGCCGAGAAAGTGCTGGAGCGAGTCGTCGATCAGATCGAGCAACTTCATCGCCAAGCGCCGGGGCGACTAGACTCCGCAGAGACCGCCCCGCCCTCGGGCCTCCCCTGAACCGCCCCGCCCGCGGACCGCGTGGGCGGGGCGGTCGTGGAACGAGCCTACCCCGCCCCGCCCCGCCCTCGCATGGCCGAAAAGAGCATCGACGACTGGCTCGACGAGATCGACATCGACGCGTCCGACGTCCCCGCCGACTACGGCGACAAGTACACCGACCCTGAGCTCCGCTGGCGGATCAAGGAGGCGATCCAAGCCAGCGGCAAGGGCGGTGACGAGGGCGAGTGGTCGGCCCGCAAGGCGCAGCTTCTGACGCAGGAGTACGAGCGGCGCGGCGGCGGCTACGCCGGCGACAAGGCCGAGAGCCAGAAGAGCCTGGAGGCGTGGACCGACCAGGACTGGCAGACCGAGGGCGGGGCGGCCGACGCCGCCGCGGGAGACCACATGTCCCGCTACCTCCCCCGCGACGCCTGGGCGCTCCTCACGGACGCCGCCCGCCGCGAGGCCGAGCGGACCAAGAAGGCGGCCGACGACGCCGGCGAGCAGGTCGCCGACTGGCCCGACCGCGTCCGCCGGACGATGGCGGAGCTGGGCCACGCCGACGGCGACGGGCTGACCAAGGACGAGCTGTACGAGCGCGCCCGGGAGCTCGACGTGAGCGGCCGGAGCACGATGACGAAGGACGAGCTCAAGAGCGCGATCCTCGACGCCTACCAAGCCGAGCGCTGAGGGCGGGGCGGGGCCGCGCGGCGCTCGGCACGGAACGCCTCCACCACCCCGCCCCGCATGATCGCCGTTCTCCGCCGGATCGAGCCGCTGTCCCTCGCCAGGATCTACACCGTCGTGACCGGCGCGCCGATGCTGCTGTTCGCGGTCTCCGCTGGGCGTGGGCTGTCGCTCGTGGGCGGGGCGGTCGGGAGCGAGCCCGGCGACTTCAGCCCAACTGGCGTCTTGTACCGCCCCGCCCGCGTGGGCGGGGCGGTCAGGCGTCGTAGCGGTCCGTGGGGACCGGACCGTCGAGGACGTGGGCGGCCGCACGGCGGGCGGCGAGCCGCGCGACGCCGGCCACGACCGACGCCGCGACCGTCCACGTGAGCGCCTCGGTCCAGGCCGTCTCCGACGAGGCCGGGTTGAGGGGCGGGTCCTCGCCCGTCGCCGCGTTCCAGCCGACTTTGAGGAGAGAGCGGGTGGCAAAGGCGGCGGCGACGGCCGCCCCGCCCGAGACGAGCATCCAGGTGTGTTTCTGCGAGAGCATGGGTGGGAGAGGTGTGGCCGCCTCCTACGCCCTCGCCGGGTCCCGTGTCCCGCCCCGCCCCCGCGTTGGGCGGGGCGGTCCCTCTTGCCCCTTTGCCCGTCTCCCTTGCCTTCTTACGCTGTCGCGCCGCCGCACGAGGAGCCCGCTCCGGCCGTGCACCCGTAGCAGTGGCGCGCCGTGCGGACCGCCCGCGCCTGCCACGCGTCGAGGTCGAAGTCGGCCACGTGCTCGAACGGGACGGCCGCGTCCATCTCCAGCTGCTGGTTGAAGTCGCAGTCGTAGACCCGGCCGTCCCACCCGACCGAGACCGTGTTCCGGCACATGACGCCGTCGATGGCGCCCGGGTTGAACGCGCCCAGCAGCCGCTCCATGTACGTCTCGAGCTGGCCTTTCTCGATCAGCCACTCGAGGTAGCGGCTCATGGGCATGTTGTTGAGCGCGAGCAGGCGGTCGAACGAAACCCCGTGGTTCCGCGCGAGGGCCGCCTTCCACTCGTCCTCCAACGACGCCTGATTGCCAGCGAGGAAGCTCCCCACCGGGTTCGTGACGAGCGTGAGCACGCGCTCGGGGTCGCTTTGGCCGTAGCCGGCGTCGTTGAGCGCGCGGAGCGCCTTGAGCGACTTGGCGTACGTCCCCTCGCCGCGCTGCGCGTCCGTCCCCAGCTCGCGGTAGTGAGGGAGCGAGCAGGCCACCTCGACGCCGCGCTCGGCGAACCACTCGGGCAGGTGCCGGTAGCGGCGGACGGTCAGGATGGTCAGGTTGCAGCGGTCGATCACGTGGAGGCCGCGCGCCACGCACTCGTCGACCAGGTACTCGAAGTGCGGGTTGAGCTCGGGCGCCCCGCCCGTGAGGTCGACCGTGTGGAGGGCGCAGTCGGGGTGGGCCAGGATCCGGTCGATGGCGCCGAGGCAGGCGTCGACGGCCTCGCGGTCCATGTTCTCGGTCGTCCGGTCCGGGCCGGAGTCGACGTGGCAGTGCCGGCACGTCATGTTGCACAGCTTGCCCACGTTGACCTGGACGATCTCGAGCGGGGCGGGGCGGAGGCCGCCGGGCCAGCCGGACGCCGCGAGGTCGGCGTGGAAGCTCCCGGTCCCGGTCGGGCCGAGAGCGAGCGGGACGGCGTCGAGCGCGGCGAGCTGGACGTCCGGCTCGGCGAGCGGCGTCCGCCGCCCGTACAGGCTGGTCGTCCGCTTTGGCCCGTCCTGGACGTCGGCGACGAGTTCAGCGGAGAGGACGGGGAGCGAGATCGGCTGAGCGGAGCCGTCGCCGGTGGCGTCGAACGACATGCAGAGGCGGGGCGGAAAACGGGGAGGAGAAAAAAGGGAGGGAAAGAGGGAGCGGGCTCCCCCCGCCCCGCCCTCACATCGTCTGCGCCTTGACGCCGTCGAGCATCTGGAGCCCGTGGACGAGCGACGCCCCGCCCCGGATGGCCGTCGCCACGTGGACGGCCTCGGTCATCTGCTCCAGGTCCGAGCCCTTCGCGAGCGAGTCCTGCGTGTAGGCGTCGATGCAGTACGGGCACTGGACCGTGTGGGCCACGGCGAGCGCGATGAGCGACTTTTCGCGCGCCGTCAGCGCGCCGTCCTCGAACACCTTGCCGTAGTAGTTGAAGAAGGCGTCGGCGAGGGGCTTCGAGCCCTCCTCGATCTCGCCGAATCGCGGCAGGTGCTCGGGCTTGTAGTAGGTCTCCACGGGAGGGGCGGGGTGGGGTGGGAGGGGCCGGGCCGGCGGCGGGGCCGTCCGCGGCGCGGGCGGAGAGACGCACCCGCGGGCGGGGCGGTCCCGGTTGTGGAGCGCCCGTCGGACGGATACCTTACTCGGCCCGCCCCGTGACGCCGCCCCGCCCTCGTGTCCACCCTCGGTTGGTTCCTCCTGCTCCTCGTCGCGGCCGCCGTCGCGTGGGTCGTCCTGCGCGGCCGCCGCGCGACGCCGCCGCCGCGCCCGGCGCTCGGCCGCGACGACCTGACGAGCCTGGGGCTCTCTGAAGTTCGCGCGCGCGAACCGGGAGCGTCGCCCGTCCGCGAGTCCAGCGCCTCGCCCGCCCGCGCCGCCGCCCCGCCCCGCCCCGGCCCGGCCCGGCCCGCCCCGGCGGCCGCCCCGCCCGCGCTCGCCCGGCCGTCCGGCCCGGTGGCGGACGGCGAGGTGAGCCCCGACGCCACGCTCTGGCCCGACGGCGCCGAGCCGGCCCGGCACCTGCTGGCCGCGCTCGCGGCTCACGCGGGCGGGGCGGCCGGCGTCCTCCGCTACGACGCGGAGGCCGACGCCTACGTCGCCGAGGCCGCCGCCGGCGCCCGGCTCCCCGAGCCGCTCCCGGCCGACCGCTGCCCGCTCCACCGGGCGCCCCAGGACGGCGAGCTCACGCTCCTCGACGAGCCGAGCGGGATGGGGCCGTTCACCGGCGACGTCCTCGTCCGCGCGCTCGCCGCCCCGCCCGCGGCGCGGGCGTTCCTGGTCGTGGCGCCGGCCCACGCCGACGCCGCCGTCGGCCAGGTGGGGCCGTTCGCCGACCTCCTCGCTGGCCTCTCCGACCTCGCGCCCGCCGCCCCGCCCGTGCCCGCGCGCCCCTCGCGCGCGGCCGTGATCCGGGAGGAGCAGGAGGCGGCCGAGGTCGAGGGCCGGCCGCTCGCGTTCGCGCTCGTCACGCTCGCCGACGCCGAGGAGATCCTCGCGCGCGAGGCGCCCGACGAGGTCGCCGAGGCGGAGGCCGGCCTCCGGCGGCGCCTCGCCGACCACCCCGCCGTCCGCCGGACGGAGCCGTTCGGGGACCTCCTGGTCGGCGCGTTCCTCGACCTCGACCCCGACGGCGTGGCCGCGTGGTGCGAGTCGACCTCGGCGAGTGCCCCGGCCGTGTTCATCGGCGCTGTCGCCCCGGTCGACGGCGCCGCCGCCGACGTCCGCGCCGCCGCCGCCGACGCGCTCCACGACGCCTACGAGCAGCAGCGCGCACAGGTCGTGGCGGGATAAGGGATGTGGCGCGCGGGCGGGGTGGTGCCCGTCTTTGTTCCGCCCCGCCCCGCCCCGCCCCGCCCCGCCCCGCCCGGCGCCGGCCACCCCGCCCCCGCAGGCACCCGCGTTGGACACGACGCGTCGTGTCCAACGCGGGCGGGGCGGTCTTGTGTGTCGCAGACATCCGCCCGAGGCGAGGCAGTCCCCCTCCTGAACACCGCGCAGCGTCGGCGCAGCCAGGAGGGGCTAGGACCCAAAGGGCGGGGTGGTTGCCGGGCGGACGGGGCGGTCCGAACAGTCGCCGCCCCGCCCCCGAGGCCTGCAGGCCCGCCCCAATGCGGACACCACGCGTGGTGTCCCTACGAATCCGCCCCGCCCACGGCAGGGCGGGGTGGTCGCATCTTCCGTCTGCCTCGTAGCGCTCCGCCCGGCCTCTTCCCGTTCCTCGTTTCCCGCCCCCCATGGTCGTCCTCGTCATCAACGCCGGCTCGTCGTCCCTGAAGGTGGACCTCATCGACGCCGCGGCGCAGGAGACGCTGGCGTCGGGGCAGGTCGAGCGGGTCGGGGCCGTCTCCAGCCTCGCCTCGTTCCGGCTGGGCGAGGGCAAGCCCGACCGCGTGTCGCTCTCCGCGCCCGACCACGCCGTCGCCCTCGACGTGCTCCTGGGCAAGATGCGCGAGGCCGACGGCCCGAACCGCGACGTGCTCCCCCCCATCGAAGCCGTCGGGCACCGGGTGGTCCACGGCGGCGAGCGGTTCGCCGAGTCGGCGCTCATCAACGGCGAGGTGGTCGACGCCATCCGCGACGCGTTCGACTTGGCTCCACTTCATAACCCGGCCAACCTCCGGGGCATCCTGGCCGCGCAGAAGACGTTCCCCGATGTGCCGCAGGTGGCCGTGTTCGACACGGCGTTCCACCAGACGATCCCGCCCCACGCCTACCTCTACGCGCTCCCCAACCGGCTCTACCGGCGCCACAAGATCCGCCGGTACGGGTTCCACGGGACGAGCCACTACTACGTCTCGCGGCGGCTCTACGAGCTCGCGGAGCTCGACAAGACCGACAGCCGCGTGCTCACGCTCCACCTGGGCAACGGGTGCTCGGCGTGCGCCATCCGCGACGGCCGGAGCGTGGACACGTCGATGGGGATGACGCCGCTGGAGGGGCTCGTGATGGGCACGCGCTCGGGCGACCTCGACCCGTCGATCGTGTTCGACCTCGTGGACAAAGAGGAGATGCCGCTCGCCGAGGTCTACACGCTCCTCAACCGCTACTCGGGGCTCCTGGGGCTCAGCGGCTACGCCGCCGACATGCGCGACCTGCTGGCCGAGGCCGCCGACGGCGACGTCCGGTGTCAGCAGGCGATCGACGTGTTTTGCTACCGGGTCAAAAGCTACGTCGGCCGCTACCTCGCCGTTTTGGGCGGCCTCGACGCCGTCGCGTTCACGGCCGGGATCGGCACGTTCGCGGCGCCCGTCCGCGCCCAGATCCTAGATGGTCTGGAGGGGCTCGGGATCGTCCTCGACGCCGACGCCAACGAGGCCGCGAGCGGGGCGGAGGCCCGGATCTCGACGCTCGACAGCCCGGTCCAGGCGTGGGTGGTCCCGACCAACGAGGAGCTCGTAATCGCGCTCGACACGATGAAGCTGGCGGGGGCGGCCCAGCAGACGCCGTTCGTCTAGCCGCCCCGCCCGGCACCATCCCGCCCCACTGGCCGGGGGCGTGTGCCGAGGGACGCCGCCCGCGCGGGTTCGCCCCGCGAGCGGGGCGGGGCGGTCGTCGTAGATTCAGGGTCTATAGATCCCTTCCACTATGATGTCCCGCCGCCCCGCCCTATCGGGCCTCGCCGGCCGCTCCGAGCCCGACCGCCTGGCGGCCTGGCTGGACGAGAGCGACGCGTTCCAGTTTTTGTCCCGGACGCTCGGGGACGTCCTCGTGGTCCTCGACCCCGACGAGCGCGTGGTGTACGCCGGCACCGGCGCCGACGCCCTGTTCGGCTCCGGCACCCTCCGCGGATGCCCCGTCCGGTCGGTCCTCGCCGGCGGCGGCTCGCTGCCCCCGTCGCTGACGGCCTCGGGCGTGTGGGAGGTCCAGCTGGCCGACGGGCGCTGGGTGAGCCTATCGGCGTCCGGCCTGGGCGGGGTGGAGGTGGATGGGCTCGGGCCGCTCGACGGGTACGCCCTCCTGCTCGCGCGCGAGATCGGCGAGGAGCGCGTGGCGCGCGACCGGCTCGACCTGTTCCGCCGGGCGCTCGACGCCACCAACAACCTCGTCGTCGTCTCCGACGCCACCCAGGACGACCTCCCCATCACGTTCGTCAACCAGCACTTCCTCGACGTCACCGGGTACGAGCGCGAGGAGGTGCTGGGTCGGAACTGCCGGTTCCTCCAGGACCGCCCCGACGGCACGCGCGACGGCGACCAGGACGGAGTCCGCCACCTCCGCCAGAGCGTGTCGGCCGGCGAGGCCGTCCACGTCCTCGTGCGCAACTACACGAAGGGCGGGCGGATGTTCTGGAACGACCTGTTCGTGACGCCGGTCCACGACGCGGCGGGGCGGCTCACGCACTACGTCGGCGTCCAGAACGACGTGACGGACCGCGTCAAGGTGGAGGCCGAGCGCGACGCCCGCGGCCGCCTGCTCGGGGCGTTCTTCGAGGGCGCCCCGTGGCTGATGGGCGTCGTCGAGGTCGGCGAGGGCGGGGCGCTCGCGTACCGGCGCGTAAACCGGGAGCTCGCGGCCGCCTACGGTGCGCAGCCGGCCGACCTCGCCGGCCGGCCGCTCGCCGCGCTCGGCCACGGCGAGGCCGAGCGCGCGGCGTGGCAGCGCGCGGTTCGGGCGTGCCTCGACGGCGGCGGCCCGGCCCAACTGGACGCCGTGTGGCCGCCCGGAGCCGACCCCGACGCCATCGGCGCCCGGCACCTCCGGATCACCCTGACGCCGGTCGACGACGGCACCGCGGCCGTCGTGATCGAGGACGTGACGGAGTTTGACCGGCTCGTGGCGGCCCAGGCCGAGCGGACGGCGGCGCTCGAACAGGCGGCCGACGCCGTCGTCATCACCGACGGCCGGCTGGACTCGCCGGGGCCGTTTATCCACTACGTGAACCGGGCCTTCGAGGAGATGACCGGGTGGACCCGGGCCGAGGTCGTCGGCCGGAGCCCGCGGATCATGCAGGGGGCCATGACCGACCGGGCCGAGCTGGACCGGATGCGGCGGGCGCTCGGGGCGGGGCGGCCGTACCGGGGCGAGCTCGTCAACGAGCGGAAGGACGGGACGCCGTACCTCGTCGAGGTCGACATCGCCCCGCTCCGCGACGCCGCCGGCGCCGTCACCGGCTACGTCTCGACGCAGCGCGACGTGACCGAGCGCCGGCGGCTCGAGGGCGAGGTGCTCTCGGCGGCGGCCCAGGCCCAGGAGGACGTGGCCCGCGACCTCCACGACGGGCTCGGCCAAGTCCTCTCAGGGACGGCGTACCACCTCCACGGGCTCGCCGAGAGCCTCGCGGCCGAGGGCTCAGCCTTCGCCGCCGAGGCCCAGCGGGCGGCCGACCTCGTCCAGAACGCCCAGCGCCAGGCCCGGTCGCTGGCCCACGGCCTCTCCCCTGTCGCCGTCGGCGTCGACGGCCTGGCGGCCGCGCTGGTCCGGCTGACGCGGGACGTGGCCGAGACGTACGACGTGGCGTGCCAGTTTGTGAGTTCGGGGGCGCCGGCGGTCCGCCCCGTCGAGGCCGCTGGCGACCTGTACCGGATCGCCCAGGAAGCCGTCGCCAATGCCGTCCGCCACGGCCGGCCGTCGTCCGTCGTGGTCCGCCTGGACCCCAGCCACGGCGGCGACGGCGACGGCCGCGCCCTGCTCGCGATCGAGGACGACGGGGCCGGCATCCCCGAGGCCAACCTCGACGGCGCCGACCACGACGGGGCCGGCGGCCTCGGCCTGCGCACGATGCGGTACCGCGCGCGGCGCGTCGGCGGCACGTTCGACGTGTTCCGGCGGCCCGGCGGCGGCACGGCCGTCCACGTCCGGTTCCCCACCGCCGCCGGGGCCGCGCTCGCGGACCCGCCGCAGCCCGCGTGAGCCCACCCCGCCCCGCCCGCCGCGGGCGGGGCGGCCGCTCTGCCCCACCCGACTCCGTCCGCCGCCCCGCCCGATGGTCGTGGGCGGGGTGGGCCGTCGCCGCCGTCGTCGCCCTCGCCGCCTGCGCCGAGCCGCCCCGCCCGCAGGGCGACGCCGAGGCGCTCGCGCTCCTCGACCGCGCCCGGGCGGTCCACGGCTCGGCCGCGCTCGACCGCGCCGACGTCCGGTTCGAGTTCCGCGGGACGCCGTTCACGCTCCGCCGCGACGGCGGCGCCTTCCGCTACGCCCGCACGCTTACCGACTCGCTAGGCCGGACTGTCGAGGAGGCCGTCGACAACGAGGGCGCACACCGGACCGTAGGCGGGGCGGCGGTGCCGCTGGACTCGGCCGAGGCCGCGCGCCTCGCGACGGCCGTCAACTCTGTGGCCTACTTCGCCCTCCTCCCCGCCCCGCTCGCGGACCCCGCCGTCCGCGCGCGGTCGCTGGGGCCGGGCCGCGTCGGCGGCGAGGCCTTCGACCGCGTCGGCGTCACGTTCGCGCAGGACGGGGGCGGGGCGGACTGGGACGACCGCTACGTCTACTGGCTCCGCCCCGACGGCCGGGTCGCCTACTACGCCTACACCTACGCGGCAGACCCGGCCGACACGTCGCGTGCCGAGACGGGCACGCGGTTCCGCGCGCTCGACGGCGAGCGCCGCGTGGACGGCGTGCTGTTCCAAGACTGGCGGAACCTGACAGCCGACTCGGTCAGCGCGATCGAGGACTACGGCGACATCCACGACGCGGGGCGGACGTTCGAGGTCTCGCGCGTGGCGCTCGACTCGGTCCGCGTGCAGACGCGGTAGAGAAGGCGCCCGGGGCACAGCCGGGGAGATCCCTGAGCGCCGGGCCGGATAGATTGAGCGGTTCCCCCAAACGCATGCCTGAGACCACCCCGCCCGAGCCCGACTTCCACTTTGACGGCCAGGACGCGTTCGAGGCGCTCTCCGCCGCGCTCGCCGACGCCGTCCTGATCGTCGACGCGGGCGGGGCGGTCCGTTACGTCGGCCCCGGCCTGGTCGACGTCCTCGGCCTCGACCCCGACGAGGCCCTCGGGCGCCCGTTCCTCGACCTCGTCCACCCCGACGACGCCGTCCAGCACGAGGGCCGCCCCTTCTGGGCCGCCCCGCCCCCGTTCGAGCGCGAGGTGCGGATGCGGAACGGGCGGGGCGGGTGGGCGTGGGTCCGCGTCCAGTCCAGCCGCATCCGGCCCGACGGGGCCGTGCCCGAGGCCGTCGCCCGCGTCGTCGGCGACGGGACGCTCCTGTTCCTCCGCGACCGCTTCGAGGGCACGGTCCGCGACGCGAGCGACCTGATCCAGCGCGCCTTCGACGCCGTCAACAACCTCGTCGTCGTCGCCGACGCCCGGCTCCCGGACACGCCGCTCGTCGTCGTCAACCAGAACTTTCTCGAGACGACGGGCTACGAGCGCCACGAGGTCGTCGGCCAGAACTGCCGGTTCCTCCAGACACGCGCCGACGGGACGCGCGACGACGACGACGACGGGCAGGCCGAGGCGCTCGACAAGGTGCGGACGGCCGTCGGGCGGGGCGGCTCGACCGACGTCGTCCTCCGCAACTACCGCAAGGACGGGACGCTCTTCTACAACCGGCTCTACATCTCGCCCGTCCGCGACGCGGCCGGCGAGGTGACCCACTTTGTCGGCGTCCAGAACGACGTGACCGGGGAGGTCGAGCAGGCCGAGGCCGCGGGCGTCCACCGCGGGCTGCTCGCGTCGTTCTTCGACAGCGCTCCGTTCCTCATGGGCGTCGTCGAGCTGGTCGATGGCGGGCTCCAGCTGCGGGCGGCCAACACGGCGGCGGTCGGCCTGTTCCAGTCCGAGGGGGCCACGTTCGACACGTTCGAGGGACGCGCGCTCACCGAGGTCGGGTTCACCGAAGAGGAGGCCGGCATCTGGTTCGACCACGTCCGCGAGGCGGCGGCGTCGGTCGGGCCGGTCCACTTCGACACGACGTTCCCATGGGGCTCGGACCCCGAGGGCAAGGGCGTCCGGGCGCTGGCCGTCGTCGTCAATCGGGCAGACGGGCGCGAGCCGCTGTTCTCGTACGTGGCCGAGGACGTGACCGAGATCCGCCGGACGAGCCGCGAGCGCCGGCTGCTCGCCGCGGCCATTGAGAGCGCGGCCGAGTCCATCCTGGTCACCGACGCCACGCTCGACGCGCCCGGCCCGCACATCCTCTACGCGAACGCGGCCCACCGCCGGATCTTCGGGTACGACCTGGACGAGGTCATCGGCCAGTCGCCCCGGATGTTCCAGGGGCCGGCGACCGACCGGGCCGTGCTCGACCGGATCCGGCGGCGCCTGAAGGCCGGCGAGCCCGTCCAGGCCGAGACCGTGAACTACCGCCAGGACGGGACGCCGTTCGTGCTCGAGTGGGAGATCGCCCCGGTTCGCGACGAGGGCGGCCAGATCGTGCAGTGGGTGGGCACGCAGCGCGACGTGACCGAGCGCCGCAACCTCGAACGCGAGATCCTCGAGGTCGCCTCGAACGAGCAGGAGCGGATCGCGCAGGACCTCCACGACGGGCTGGGCCAGGTGCTGACCGGGGCCACGTTCAAACTCCAGACGCTCCAGAACGCGCTCCGCCGCGGGGGCAACGACGCGCTCGCCGCCGACGCCGAGCGGGCGCAGGAGATGATCGAGCAGGCGCTCGGGCAGGCCCGGGCCGTCGCGCGCGGCCTGTTCCCGATCGACGTCGAGTCGGACGGGCTGGAGGCCGCGCTCCGGCGCCTCGCCGAGGACGCGTCCGAAGCGTTCGGGGTCGACTGCCGGTTCGTGTCCGTCGGCTCGGCGCAGGTGGAGCCCCGCGAGCGCGCCGGCCACCTCTACCGGATCGCCCAGGAGGCGCTCGCGAACGCGGCCCGCCACGGCCGGGCCAGCGCGGTCACGATCACGCTGGCCCACGAGGACGGCGCCGGCGTCACGCTCACGGTCGAGGACGACGGCGTCGGCATCGCAGACGGGGCGCTCGAGCGGGGCGGCGGGCTCGGGATGCGGACGATGGCGTACCGCGCGCGGCGCGTCGGCGGCGCCCTCGACGTCCGCGCGCTCGACGACGGCGGCACGGCCGTGAGCGTCCGGCTGGAGTCCGCCCCGCCCGGGCCGAGCGCGGCGTAGGGCGGGGCGGGACGCGTGGAGTGGGGGAGCAGCAGGTAGAGCGGGAGGGCATGTAGAGCGGAACCGGCCCACCCCGCCCCGCTCGTGGGAAAAGGGGCGGGGCGGCAAACGAGCGTGCCCCACCCCGGCCCGCTCACAAAACCCGCTCGTCAAAAAGGGCGGGGTGGCGAAGAAGGCCGCCCCGCCCCGCCCGTGCTGTCACCTTCTGCTCTTCCCGCTCTACCTGCCCTCCCGCTCTACCTGCCCTCCCGCTCTACCTGCCCTCCCGCTCTACCCGCTCTACCCGGGTTGCACGCGCGATCCACGGCGGGCGGGGGCGGGGCGGAGTAGCTTGAGCGGAAGCCCTTCCGCCCTCCTCCGCCCCGCCCCATGTCCGACTCCGCCCCGCTCCGCATCGCCTCCGGCCAAGGCTTCTGGGGCGACCTCCAGCGCGCGCCCATCGACCAGGCCCGGCGCGGCCCCATCGACGTGCTCGTCATGGACTACCTCGCCGAGGTGACCATGTCGATCCTCCAGAAGCAGAAGCTCCGCGACCCGGAGATGGGCTACGCCCGCGACTTCGTGGACGTCGTGACCGAGCTGGCCCCGGACATCCGCGAGAAGGGGTTCAAGGTGATCTCGAACGCGGGCGGGGTGAACCCCGTCGCCTGCGCCGAGGCCATCGTCGCCGGCGCCCGCGAGCGCGGCGCGCATGGCCTGAAGGTGGCGGTCGTCACGGGCGACGACCTGCTCGACCGCCTCGACGACCTCGTCGGGCGGGGCGTGGAGCTAAAGCACATGGAGACCGGCGAGCCCATCTCGACGGTCCTCGACCGCGTCGTGAGCGCGAACGCCTACCTCGGCGCGCGGCCCATCGCCGAGGCGCTCGCGCAGGGCGCCGACGTGGTCGTGACCGGGCGGACGACGGACACCGGCCTCACGCTCGCCCCGCTCGTCGACCGCTTCGGGTGGGACTGGGACGACTGGGACAAGATGGCCGCGGGCACCGTCGCCGGCCACATCCTCGAGTGCGGGGCGCAGTCGTCGGGCGGCAACTTCACCGACTGGCAGGACGTGCCGGACATGGCCGGCATCGGGTTCCCCATCACCGAGGTCAACGCCGACGGCTCGTTCGTGGTCACGAAGCACGAGGGGTCGGGCGGGCTCGTCAGCCGCGGGACCGTGGCCGAGCAGCTGCTCTACGAGATCGGCGACCCGACCGACTACATCACGCCCGACGTCGTCGCCGACTTCACGTCGATCCGGCTCGACGACGAGGGCTCCGACCGCGTCCGTGTGAGCGGCATCGAGGGCGGGGCGGACACGGAGTTCCTCAAGGTCTCGGCCGCCTACGCCGACGGCTGGAAGGCGACGTCGACGCTGGTCTACGCCTGGCCGAACGCGGCCGAGAAGGCGCGGGCCGCGGCCGGCATCCTGCGCGACCGGCTCGACGCGCTGGGCCTGGAGTTCGACGAGTACCGGGCCGAGATCCTCGGCGCCGGCGCGCTCTCCGAGGTGGACGAGGCCGCCCCCAAGCGCGAGGCCGACCTCGACGAGGTCCAGCTGCGCGTGTCCGTGCGCGGCCAGGACAAGGCGGCCGTCGAGCAGTTCGGCCGCGAGATCGCCCCGCTCATCCTGACCGGCCCGAGCGCGGTGACGGGGTTCGCCGGCGGGCGCCCGCGCCCGAGCGAGGTCATCGCGTACTGGCCGGCGCTCATCCCAAAGTCTGAGGTCAAGGCGGAGGTCCGCGTGCTCGAGGTGTAGGGCGGCCCGCCACCCCGCCCGCGTTTCCACCCCGCCGCCCTGCGTGGGCGGGGTGGCGACGAAACCAGGGGCGAAATGAGCGGCGCGGTTTAGTCGGCGGCGCCGAGCGCCGATACGCGGGGGGCTCTTCTTCCGCCGCCCCAGCCCCGCCCGCTTCCGTGGAGTCGATCCCCGCCCCCCGCGTCCTCCTCGTCGACGGCGACGCCGCCGACCGCCGCGCCGCGCTCGACCTGCTCCGCCGCCTCGGCGTCACGGCCGACGAGGCCGCCGACGGCGAGGCCGGCGTCCGCCGGTGCCTGGGGACCGCGTACGACGCCGTCCTGCTGGCCCTCCGCCTGCCGGCCATGGACGGCGTCGCGGCGCTCCGTGCCGTCCGCACCTCGCTGCCCGCCGAGCGCCGCCCGTGCCTCGTCGCCGTCGCCGACCACGCCGAGGGCGGGGCGCGGGAGGCGGCGCTGGCGGCCGGGTTCGACGCGTTCTGCGCCAAGCCGTTCGGGGCCGAGGCGCTCGTCGAGGCGCTCGGGCTCGCCGCCCCGCCCGCCGCCCGCCCCGCCCCGCCCCACGAGGCCACGGTGGCGGAGACCGTGCAGACGCTCTACGACCAGGTCTGCGCCCACGTGACCGACATGCTGGGCGAGGAGGACCCCGAGTTCGTGGCCGACCTCGTCGAGTCGTTTGCCGCCTCGGCGCGCGAGGCCGTCGCCGAGGCCGAGTCGACGCGCTCGGCCGGCGACGTGGCCGGGCTGGCCGCGGCGGCCCACCAGCTCAAGGGGAGCGCCTCGAACGTGGGCCTGAACACGATCGCCGGCCGCTGGGGCGAGGTCGAGGCGATGGCCCGGGGCGGGGCGGCGAGCGACGAGGCCGTCGACCGGGCGCTCGACGAGACCACGCAGGCCGTGGACCTGCTCGCGGACCGCGTCTAGGGCAGCGGCAAGGGGTCTCATGTGCCCCGCCCCGCCCGGTCCACCACCCCTGGCTACGCCGTCCCTTCGGGGTGTCCCCTCCTGGCTGCGCCGACGCTGCGCGGTTGTCCCGGAGGGGGACTCTTCCCACCCCGCCCCGTCCGGTCAGAACGCTGATAACGCAGAAGACCCTTTGATCCCGCACTAGCTCCCCCCCTTCCCAGCGGCCCCGCCCGCCCCGCCCGAGGCCTCGGCTCCACCCCGCCCGGCGCGGGCGGGGCGGGGTGGCGGCGCGTGAACCGCGCGCCCGAGCCGGCGTTGGGGCAGGCATGGCTTCCCCCCTCCGCCGTCTCAACGCCGACCTCTGGCGCCGCCGCTGGCTCATCGGCCCGGGGCTGCTGTGCGCGTTCGTCTCGTCGCTGTTCGCGCTCGTCGTCCCCAGCGTCATCCGCGAGGCGATCGACGCCATCCCGCGCATGGTGGCCGTCCAGGGCTACGCCGCCGGGACGGCCGCGGGCGACCTCCTCTACGGCGACTTCCGCAACACGCTCGTCCTGCTCGGCGCGCTCGTCGTCGCGCTCAGCGCCGTCGCCGGCGTGTTCGTGTTCCTCATGCGGCGGCTCGTCGTCGTGGCGAGCCGGCACATCGAGTACGACCTGAGGAACCGGCTCTACGCCCACCTCCAGCGGCTCTCGGCCGACTTCTACCACCACTACCCGACGGGCGACGTGATGACGCGGGCGACGTCAGACGTCGAGAAGGTCCGCCGGTACGTCGGCCCGGCGCTGATGTACCTGGCCCGCGCCGTCGCCGCGATCGTGACGGCGCTGGCGGTCATGGTGGTCATCTCGCCCACGCTCACGCTCTGGGCCGTGCTGCCCATGCCCATCCTGGCCGTCGCCGCGTTCTTCGTGAGCCGGCTCGTCCACGTCCGCACGGACCGCCAGCAGTCGGCGTACTCGTCGCTCACGAGCCGCGTGCAGGAGGCGCTCTCGGGCATCCGCGTGGTCAAGGCGTACGCCCAGGAGGAGGCGTGGGGGCAGCGGATCGACGGGGCCTCGGCCGATTACCAGGACCGGGCGCTCGACCTCGCGCGCGTCGACGCCGCGTTCCGGCCCGTCCTCACGACGCTCATCGGGGCCTCGACGGTGCTCGTCGTCGGGGTCGGCGGGCGGCTCGTGATCGAGGGCCAGCTGTCGCTGGGCAACATCGCCGAGTTCATCATCTACGTGACGATCCTGACGTGGCCCGTGGCCTCGTTCGGCTACGTGGTCTCGATGATCCAGCAGGCGTCGGCGTCGATGAGCCGGATCGCCCAGATCCTCGACACCCCGCCCACGGTCACCGACGCGCTCGCCGCCGGCGACGGGGCGGCGGGCCGCGCGGGCGGGGTGGAAGTCTCGGCCGGCCGCGGCGCGGGCGGCGACGGCGCGGGCGGGGCGGTCGAGGGTCGGCTCGCGTTCGACCACGTGACGTACCGCTACACGCCGGACGGCCCGCCCGTTCTCGACGACGTCTCGTTCGACGTCCCGGCCGGCTCGTCGGTCGGCGTCGTCGGGCGGACGGGCGCGGGCAAGTCGACGCTCGTCGAGCTCGTCCCCCGCCTCATGGACCCGACCGAGGGGCGCGTGCTCATCGACGGCGTCGACGCCCGCGAGATCCCGCTCCAGACGCTCCGCGGCGCCATCGGCTACGTGCCGCAGGAGGTGTTCCTGTTCTCGGACACGGTCGGCAACAACGTCGCCTTCGGGGTCCCAGACGCGGGCGAGGAGCAGGTGCGCGAGGCGGCCGAGGAGGCCGACCTGCTCGCCAACGTCGAGGACTTCCCGCGCGGGTTCGACACGCGCGTGGGCGAGCGCGGCATCACGCTCTCGGGCGGCCAGAAGCAGCGGGCGGCGATCGCCCGCGCCCTCATCCGCCGCCCGCCCATCCTCATCTTCGACGACGCCCTCTCGGCCGTCGACACGCGGACCGAGGCGACGATCCTGGAGAACCTCCGCGCCCAGTTCGGCCAGCGGACCGTCGTCGTCGTGAGCCACCGGGTCTCGGCGGTCCAGGACGCCGACCAGATCGTGGTCCTCGACGACGGCCGCGTGGCCGAGCGCGGGACGCACGCCGAGCTCGTCGCCCAGGGCGGGGCGTACGCGGAGATGGTGCGGAAGCAGCAGCTGGAGGACGAGCTGAAGGAGGTGTAGGGCCGCCACCCCGCCCCGGTCTGCACGGGCGGGGCGGCCGAGCGTCGGGCCGGAGCAGAGGAGGGGTCAAGGTGCCGCCCCGCCCCGCGCGCGCCGAGGCGCTCGGGTATCAAGCCGCCGGAACCACGTCTCGCGTTCCACCCCGCCCGCAGCGCTGCGTCACAGCGGATATAATGAGTTGAGGGTGTGTTGCGTGTTCCGTGTTCCGTCTCCGAGGTCACGCAACACGAGACGCGCAACGGCTCCCAGCGAACCCGTCGGAAGACGGTCGACGCGCCAGCAGCCTCCGCAGGGTTCTCTCGCACGTTGGGGGCGGGGTGGGGCCGCCGCGCCGCTCGCGCGCCGCCCCGCCCGTGCGTAGCGTTCGGCCGCCCCTGCCGCCGTCCCGCATGCCGATCGTCCTCCGCCCCGCCCTGCTCCTCGTGGTCCTCGCCGTCGCCGGGTGCGCGTCGAGCGGGCCGGCCGCCCCGCCCGCGCCCGATCGGGCGCTGACGGCCGAGCGGGCAGAGCGCCTGGACGCCGTCCTGGGCGGCCTGCTCAGCCGATGCCGCGCGGGCGGGTGCGCGCTGCCCGTCGGGCGGGGCGTCAAGGTCGACTCCGTCGTCGTGGCGGGCGGGGCGGTCGAGGTCCGCTTCTCGCGCGACCTGGGCGACGCGCCAGTCCGCCCGGCGACGGCGGCGGCGTTCACGCGCGACGTGGCCGCGGCGGTCGGGCGCGTGCTGCCGGGCGTGCCGGTCCGCGTGGTCACGCGCGGCGCGGCGCTGGAGGCGCTCGTCCCCAACGCGTACCGCGACTCGCTCAGCCTCGACCCGTCGCGGTTGTTCGCCCCGCCCGAACCCGCGTACCCGCTCACGCGCCCGGCCGCCCCGCCCGCGGCGCCGACGGCCGGGCTCGCCGGGCGGCACGTGGCGCTGTGGCCCAGCCACGGGTGGCTGTTCAACCCAGAAACGGACGATTGGGGCTGGCAGCGGGCGCGGCTGTTCACGACCGTCGAGGACCTGCTCACGGTCCAGCTCGTGACGCAGACGCTCGTGCCCATGCTGGAGCGGGCCGGGGCCGTCGTGCTCCTCCCGCGCGAGCGGGACCCGCAGGCGGCCGAGGTGGTCGTCGACGACGGCGGCCCGGGCTACGCCGAGACGGGCGCCTGGGCCGATGGCGGGCCGGGCTTCGGCCTGCGCGCGCAGTACGGCGACGGCCAGAACCCGTTCGCGCTCGGCACCACGCGCGAGGGGCAGGGCGCGGCCACGTGGACCGCCGACCTCCCCGCGCCGGGCGCCTACGCGGTCCACGTGAGCTACGCGGGCGGGGCAGACCGTAACCCGGCAGATCGCATGGACGCCGCGCGCTACACGGTCCGCCACGCGGGCGGCGAGAGCGCGGTGCTCGTGAACCAGACGATGGGCGGGGAGACGTGGGTCTACCTCGGGACGTGGGAGTTCGGCGGCCCGGCCTCGGTCACGCTCACGGGCGACGGCCGGACGGTCTCGGCCGACGCCGTCCGCTTCGGGGGCGGGGTGGGGGTCGTGGCGCGCGAGGGCCAGACGAGCGGGCGCCCGCGGTGGACCGAGGCGGCCCGCTACTACGAGCAGTATGCCGGCGCCCCGCCCGCCGTCTACAACGTGACCGGCGAGCCCGACGCCGACTACGTCGACGACTACCGGAGCCGCGGCGAGTGGGTCAACTGGCTCCGCGGCGCGCCCTTCGGCCCGTCGTTCGCGCCGGACGACCCCGGGCTCGGCATCCCGGTCGACCTCTCGCTCGCGTGGCACACGGACGCCGGGATCGACCGCGACGGGACGGTCGGGACGCTCCTCATCTACGACTCGCCGGGCATGGACTCGACGGGCACGTTCGCCGACGGGACCTCGCGGCTCGCCAACCGCGACCTCGCCGACCGCCTCCAGACGACGATCGTCGACGACCTCCGCGCCACGTTCGACCCGGACTGGAACCGGCGCTCGCTGTGGGACCGGAACTACTCCGAGGCCGCGCGGCCGGCCGTGCCGTCGGCGCTCCTAGAGCTCCTCTCGCACCAGAACTTCCGCGACATGCAGTTCGGGCTGGACCCCCGGTTCCAGGCTGTCGCCGCGCGGGCCGTGTACAAGGCCATCGGGCGGTCGCTCGCCGAGCAGCGCGGGCGCCCGTTTGTGGTCCAGCCGCTCCGCCCGACGCACCTCCAGGCGACGTTCGAGGGCGGGGCGGTCCGCCTCGCGTGGCGCCCCCAGGCCGACCCGCTGGAGCCGACGGCGGCGCCCGACGCCTACCTCGTCCAGACGCGCGACGGCGAGCGCGGGTGGGGCGAGGGCGCGCTCGTGCGGGCGACCGAGGCGAGCCTCCCCGCCCCGCCCCCCCGCGTCGTGCGGAGCTACCGGGTCGTGGCCGTCAACGCGGGCGGGGCGAGCGCGCCGTCCGTAGCCCTCGCGGTCGGGCTCGCGCCCGGGGCGGGGCGGCCGGTCCTCGTGGTCGATGCCTTCGACCGCGTCGCCCCGCCCGCGTCGGTCGCGCTCCCCGACAGCGCCGGGTTCGTTGACGTCGTGGGCGTGCCGGACGGGCGCAGCGTGCTCACGGTCGGCGCGCAGCGCGTGTTCGACCCGGACCTCGCCTACGAGAGCGACGCGCAGCCGGGCTGGGGCGCGAGCGGGGCGGAGTTGGAGGCGACGGTCATCGCGGGCAACACGCGCGACCACGCGGCGGCGCACGGGGCCGCGCTCCTCGCCCTCGGCCACTCGTTCGTCTCGGCCACGGACGAGGCCATCGAGAGCGGGGCGGTGGCGCTGGACGACTACGCGGCCGTCGACCTCGCGCTGGGCCTGGAGCGGCGGACGCCGCACCCCGACTCCGCGCGGGCGCCAGACTTCGAGGCGCTCCCCGCCCCGCTCCGCGACCGCCTCGGCGCCTACCTCGACGGCGGCGGCGCGCTCGTGGTCTCGGGCGCGCACTGGCTGAGTGACGCGGCGGCCGACCCGGCCTCGGCGGCGTGGGTCCGCCGGTACCTCGGCGTCGAGGCGGGCGGGGCGGCGCCGGACGCCTACGCGCTCGACGCGGGCGCCGGGCTCGTCCCGTTCGCCGCGTCCTACGGCCCCGACCGCTACGCCGTCCGCGCGCCCGACGTGGTGCGCGCGGGCGGGGCGGGGCGGCTCGTCGCGCGCTACGCAGACGGGCAGGGCGCGGCGGTCGCGTCGGGGCGGACGGCCTCGTTCGGGGTCCCGCTGGAGGCCGTGCCCGACGTGGGGCAGCGGGCGGCGCTCCTGGCGGCCGCGCTCGCGGCGGCCGGCATGCGCTGAACCGCCCCGCCCTGGGGAGGCCGCCCCGCCCGCGGCAGCGAGGGCGGGGCGGAGGCTTTTCGTGCACCGCGAATCGCCCGCCCCGCCCGTTCCGCCCGCCCCGCCCAACGAGCCGGCGTCTACGGGCGAGGCTCCCGCGTCGCCCGCACCCGGTCCAGGAACGCCTGGTAGACGCGGGCGAACTCCGGCTGCTGCTGGACGTCGCCGTGGCCGGCCCCTGCGATGACCGCGAGCGTTTTTCGGCTGGCCGGGAGCGGGGAGGCCTCGTAGAGCCGGCGTGAGAGCACGGGCGGCGTCGTGGCGTCCTCGTCGCCGGCCAGGAGGAGCAGGGGCTCCCCAATCCGTTCGACCTCCGCCCGGTTGTCCACGATCCGAAGCGGGCCGTCGACCTGGACCGTGACGAACGGCCTGTACAGGCTCGGGATGCGCACGCTGGCCCACTCCTCGGGCGTCGTCGCGGAGCTCTCCAGCACGACCCCGGCCGCCGGGCGGTTCGCCCCAACGTGGCCCGCGAGGAAGCTCCCCAGCGAGAAGCCGTGGGCGACGAGGCTCCCCAGGTCCGGCAGCGCGGCGGCGTGGTCGAACACGTCGAGGGCGTCGGACTGCAACAGGCTTACGGTCGGTGTGCCGTCGCTCCACCCGTACCCCCGGTGGTCGATGAGGAGCAGGTTGATGCCGAGGGGGAGGAGCGCCTGCGCCGTTCCGAGCCCCGAGCTTTCGACCGTGAACTCGTTGCCGCCGAAGTAGAGCACCGTGAGGTCCGCCCCGGGCTGGCGGAGGAGCGCGCCGTAGAGGATCGTCCCGTCCGCCGCCTTGATCCGCTGCTCCTCGTAGGCGACGCCCGGAAACGCAGCAGCGACGGCACCGGGGACGACTTCGGGAGAGGACTCGGCGCGCCGGGGATGGATCAGCCCGTGCTCCGTGATGTCGATGGAGGAGCACCCCGACGCCGAAACCAGCAAGGCCGCAAGACAAAAGGCTCTGGACATCGGGGATCCATGGAGTGTGGCGCGACGGTCGAGAGTCCACGCGAAGCGTGGTGTGCCGGCAGCACAGGTTACGCGAGACCTCGTCTCAACCCACTGCGTCCCAAGTGAATCGCTCCTCTCGTCTCCTTCAGCGGGCGGGGTGGCGGGCCGTGCCGGAGCACCCGCCCCGCCCGCACTCTCCGCCGCCGCTGAGGTTCGGGCGGGGCGGTACCCGTCCGGCACCAGGGCCAAAAAAAGAGGCGCGCCCGGTCGTCGGGCGCGCCTCGAAACGCGGCGGGCGGAGCAGGCTCCGCGGGTGGGGCGGCGCCCGCTAGTTCGTGCAGATCGACCGGAGCACCTTGCGGCGCTCGTCGAGCGTGTCGCGCCAGCGGTGCTCGGCGACCTCGTCGTCGCCAAGGAAGTAGGCCCAGTGCTCGACGGTGTCCTCGGTGAGGAGGACCGGCGTGCTCATGTGGGCCGTCCGCTTGAGGAGCGGCTGGAGGCCCATTTGGTGGACGAACGTGATCTTGCAGTCGCCGTCCTCGACGCGGCGGACGGTGAGCCAGTTGTCGCCGCAGACGTGGCAGGTGAAAAAGCGCGCTTCCTGGTCGTCGACGAGCGCTTCGAAATCATCGGTCTCGTCGGGCTCGAGGTCCATCGGGAGCATCGAGAGCGAGCCGCAGGCCTTGCACTGGAGGCGGTCCATTCGGTGTTCGGGGTGGGTGTCGGGAGGATAACGGGCGGGGCGGGATCGCCGCGCCCCGGCGCGCCGTCTTCACCCCCGCTCCCCCCCGCCCCGCCCGTGCCCCGCGACGCGCCCGACGCCCCCTACCTCTCGACGCACCTGGCCGCCCCGCCCGACGGCGACGGCGGTGTCGTCGGCCGCTCGCTGACGGTCGCGTCCTACAACGTCCACCGCTGGGCCGGCGTCCGCGGCGGCAAGGCGTACCGGCCCGAGCGGGCGTCGGCGGTCATCGAGGAGATCGACGCCGACGTCCTCGCGCTCCAGGAGGTGCTCCGGCCCTCGGACCGCGACGACGACCCGATCACGGACGTGGCCGAGGCGCTGGGCTACCACCTCGCGTTCGTCGTCACGCGCCAGCACAAGCGCGGCGAGCTGGGCAACGCCGTCCTTTCGCGGTGGCCGCTCGCGGGCGCGCTCGCGATCGACCTCTCGTTCGGGCGGCTCGAACGGCGCGCGGCCCTCGCCGTCCGCCTGCGGAGCGAGGTCGGGCTGGTGACGGTCGCCGCGACGCACCTCGCGCTCGTCGACCGGACGCGGGCGCGGCAGGTCCGGGCGCTCCTCGAACACCCGCAGATCGCGAGCGGACCGGCGGTCCTCCTCGGCGACATGAACGCGTGGCGGCCGACGCGGGCGTCACGCGCCCTCGCCGAGGCCTTCGAGGCCCGGCACCACAACCGAGACTGGCCGGCGTCGTATCCGTCGGTCCGCCCCGTGCTGGCCCTCGACCGTCTCTACGCCCGCGGCGCGACGGTCGTCTCGCTGAAGACGCACGCGACCGAGGCCGCGCGGAAGGGCTCGGACCACCTCCCCATCGTGGCCCGCCTGCGGCTGGAGTAGACCGTGGATCAGTAGAATCAGTGGAGGATCAGTGGGTCCGTAGGGCGGGGCACGCATCTTTTGAACGACGCGCCACCCCGCCCTCACTCGCTGCTGGCGGGGCGGCCACACACCAACTCACCGATCTACCGGCTCCCCGTCCTGCTCCTCGTGCTCGCCGCCCCGCTCGGCCCGGGCGGGGCGGCCCAGGAGGCGCCCCGCCCCGCCCCGCCCGCGCCGACATGGACCGAACGCGTGGCCGCGCTGGAGACGCCGGCCGTCCGCCGCCGGATCGCGGCGGTCAACGTGGGCGGCACGGCGGCGCTCGTGCTGGGGCGGGGCGTGCTCGAAGGCGGCGTCCGCGACGCCGGCGACGGCGCCGAGGCGCTCGCGTGGGGCGCCGCGGCCGGCGCCGCGTTCTACGGCGCCAAGGTGGCCGCCGGACGCGGCCGCCCCGCCCTGGGCTACGGCGTGGCTATCCTGGCGGCGTCCGTCGCCGAGAACGCCGCCGGGCGGGCCGGGCCGTTCAGCCACCTCCGCGTGCCGCTCGGGCCGATCGACCTCCGCCTCCGCACGCCGTTCGCGCGGGCGGGGCGGCGCTCGGGCGTCCGGGGCGGGGTGGAGGACGTGGCGTTCGAGCTGGACCCGCTCGCGCTCGTCGCGTCGGTCGCCGTCCCGCTCTCGGGCGGGCGCCCGCGGCTGCGGCGCGGCGTGCCCGTGTGGGAGCTCGACGACCTGGGCGGCCGGCCCGGCTACACGCGCCGCGGCCGGACGATGGGGCGGACCGTCCTCGTCGAGGCCGACGCCGCGCCCCTCGTCCTCGCCCACGAGACCATCCACCGCATCCAGGGCATGCAGACGGCGGCCGTCACGCCGTTCGGGACGCTGGGCGCCATCGTGCCGGGCGCCCGCGCGACCGCCGCGGGCGGGGCGGTCGCCGCCGACGTCCGCGCCGAGTGGTTCTACGGCGTCCAGGTGGCCCTGTGGCTGAGCCTCGCCGACTACCTTGACCGCTGGCCCGAGGTCGAGGCTCGCGCCCTGGACGAGCCGCCGAGGGAGAGCGGACCGTGAGGCGCGACGGCCCCACCCCGCCCCCTCACCCCGCCCCGCCCACGATCTGCTCGTAAACCGCGAGGTACTCGCGAGCCATCCGCTCGCGCGAGAACCGGGTCTCCGCCCCCTCCCGGATGGCCGCCCGGTCGAGGGCGACCACCTCGGGCAGCCGCTCGACGGCCTCGTCCACGCCCGCGACGAGCGCCCCGTCGACGCCGTCGCGGACGAGCTCGGGCATCGACCCGCGCGGGCGCGCCACGACCGGCGTCCCGCACGCGAACGCCTCGACCACGCTCAGCCCGAACGGCTCGTCGAAGTGGATGAGGTGCAGGAGCGCCGCCGCCCCGCCCAGGAGCCGGTCGCGCTCCGCTGGCCCCACGCTCCCCACGTACTCGACCCGCTCGCCCAGGTGCGGCTCGACGGCCTCGCGGAAGTAGCCCTCGTCCTGCACGATGCCGGCCAGGACCAGGCGCCGCCCCGCCCGCCGCGCGACCTCGATGGCGTCGGCCGCGCCCTTGTCGGGGTGGATGCGGCCGAAAAAGAGGAGGTAATCGTCCGCGTCCGTGCGCGGCGTGAACGCCTCCAGGTCGATCCCGTGCCACACCGTCGCGGCGTACGGGAGGGCGGGGTGGCGGTCGGCGTCCGAGATCGAGACGTAGCGTGTGCGGTCGGCGTAGGCGCGGTAGGCCGGGAGGATCCGTTCGGACGAGAACCCGTGGATCGTCGTCACGACGGGCGTGTCGACCAGGCCGGCGTAGGTGAGCGGCCGGAAGTCGAAGTGGTTGTGGACGACGTCGAACCGCCCCGCCCGCTCCATCGCGTAGCCGATGTGGAGCGCGCTCCACACGCCGGCGTCGATGTCGGGGTCCTCCTCGTACGGGCGCGGGCACACGCCGTCGAGCGTCGCCCGCGTCTCGCTGTCGAGCGTGGCGAAGAGCGTCACGTCGACGCCGAGGTCGACCAGCCCTTCGGCGAGTAGGCTCACGACGCGCTCCCACGGGCCGTAGTGGCGGGGCGGCACGCGCCAGGCGATCGGGGCGAGAAGGGCGACGTTCATGGGGCAAGAAGGACGAGGGAAGAGGCAAGGGGGGCGAGTTCTCCACCCCGCCCCGCCCGCTTCGTCTGGGCGGGGCGGGGCGGCCTACGCCGACGGCACGAGCACGGCCCCCTCCCACGGGGCCAGCGCCAGCGTCGGCCCCACGTCGGCCGGCTCGGCGTGGTGCGTCGAGACCGCGCGGCGCCACCCCGCCCCGACCTCGACCGTCCGCCCCGCCCTGCTCAGGCACAGGACGGCGAGCGCGCGGTCATCGCCGGCGCGACGCTCCCAGGCGAACACGTCGGCGGGCACGCCGTCCAGCACGCGGACGCTCCCGGCGTGGAGGGCGGGGCGGGCACGGCGCAGCGCGAGGAGCCGACGGTACAGGCTCAGCATGGAGTCAGGGTCGCTCGCCTCGGCCTCGACGTTGATCGCCTCGTGCCCGTCGTGGAGCGGGAGCCACAGCGCCTCGGGCGGGGCGGACGAGAAGCCGGCGCTCGGGGTCCCGTCCCACGCCATCGGCGTGCGGCCGGCGTCGCGGCCCAGCCCGGCGATCCCCGTGCGGAGCGCGGCCGGGTCGCGGATGCGGTCGGGCGGGACGTTGACGTCGGGCGTCCCGATCTCGTCGCCGGCGTAGAGCGTCGGCGTGCCGCGGAGGGCGAGGAGGAGCACGGCGGCCTGACGCGCCTTCTCCGGCCCGAGCCGCCCCACCAGGCGCCGCTCGTCGTGGCTCCCGAGCACATAGCTCGGCCAGCCCCACGCGGGCACGGCCGCCTCGACGGCCTCGACGTGGGCGCGGAGCGCCGGCGCCGTCCACGCCGTCCCGAGGAGGCCGAAGTTGAGGGGCAGGTGGAGCGCCGCCCCGCCCGAGTCGGCTCCGCCCCGTTCCGCCCCGCCCGAGGCCAACCCGCCCTCGTCGGTCCCGAAGTAGGACGCCCAGGCGTCGAGGTCGTGAGCGAGGAACGTCTCGCCGAGCAGGACGCGCTCGCGGCCCGGCTCGTGCCCGTCGACGAGCGCGCGGACCTCGCGGTACAGGTCGATGGCGTCGGGCTGGTCGCGGTCGTGGACGTGCCGCTGCCGGTCGTACGGCGCCGTCGGCTTGTGCCCGCCGCTCGGGGCGGGGTGGGGCGGGTTGTCGCGGAACGCCGGGTCCTTCAGCACGTGGTTGGCCACGTCGACGCGGAACCCGTCGACGCCGCGGTCGAGCCAGAACCGGAGCACGTCGAACATCGCCGCGCGGAGGGCGGGGTGGCGCCAGTCGAGGTCGGGCTGCTCGGGGAGGAACGAGTGGAGGTAGTACTGGCCCGTCCGCTCGTCGAGCGTCCACGCCGGGCCGCCGAACGCGCTCAGCCAGTTGTTCGGCGGCGAGCCGTCGGGTCGCGGGTCGCGCCAGACGTACCAGTCGCGCGTCGCGCTCTCCCGCCCCGCCCGGCTCTCCACGAACCACGGGTGCTCGCTCGACGTGTGGTTGGGGATCCAGTCGACGACCACGCGGAGGTCTCGGGCGTGGGCCGCGGCGACGAGACGGTCGAACGCCGCGAGGTCGCCGAACAGCGGGTCCACGTCGCAGTAGTCGGCCACGTCGTACCCGAAGTCGGCGCCGGGCGACGGGTAGAACGGGCCGATCCAGACGGCGTCGACGCCCAGCCACGCGAGGTAGTCGAGCCGCGCCGTGACGCCGTCGAGGTCGCCCACGCCGTCGCCGTCGGTGTCCTGGAAGGAGCGGGGGTAGACGTGGTAGATCACGCCGGTCTGCCACCAAAGGCGGGGCATGGGAGAGGGATTGGGGATGAGGGATCGAGGAATGTGCAGAAGATGCGCCACCCCGCCCGCCGCGAGGAGCAGGGTGGTCGGGAATGCCGCGCACGGCGTCTGCACCCGGCCGCCCCGCCCTCACCGCGGGCGGGGCGGCCCCTTCGTGCAACCACTTCGTAGGGACACCATGCATGGTGTCCGCATTCGAACCGCCCCGCCATGGGCGGGGTGGCCGAGGTCGTAGGCGTGGTGTCCGCCTTCGCCCCGCCCGCGGTGTCAAGGGCGGGGCGGGGTGGTTGCCCCCGAGTTGTCCACCCCGCCCAGAGTCCGCCAGCTCTGAACCCTGAACCCGACAACCCCGAACCCGATGCGCCCTCACGCTAGCCCCAGGCGGCGGAGGCCGCGCGCGAGGAGGGCGGCGAGGAACGCCGGGTACGGCTCGCCGGCGAGCTCGGCCAGGATCGCGAACGTGCCGTCGGGCGCGAACGTCGGGAGCGGGTTGGTCTCGATAAAGACCGGCCGCCCCGCCCGGTCCAGGCGGAAGTCGGCGCGGCTAAAGTCGTGGCACTCGAGCGCGCGGTGGACGGCGAGCGCGTCGCGCTGGAGGGCCGCTTCGAGGTCGGGCGTGAGGGCGCCGTCGAGGTCGTAGGCGAACGGACGCGCGGGGTCCTCGTCGAGCGCGTGGAGTCCGATGCCCGTCGCGCGCTCCGTCGCGCGCTGAAGGACCGGGAGCGCCTCGGCGTCGTCGCCCGTGCCGACCACGCCGACCGTGAACTCGGGGCCGTCGACGAACGCCTCGACCACGAGGTCCTGCCCGTAGAGCGCCCGCTGCCGCGCGACCTCGGCGCGGAGGGCGGGGCGGTCGGCGCACCGGCTCGTCGGGGCGATCCCCTTGGCCGTCCCCTCGTAGCGCGGCTTGACGATCACCGGGAACCCGAGGTCGGCGTCGGCCACGCCGAGGACGCCCATGCTCTCCGCCCCGCCCTGCTCCACCCCGCCCCCGGGCGGTGTGCGCCCCGGGACCACGATGCCGGGCGGGGTGGCGACGCCGGCCGCCGCGGCGACCGTCTTCGTGAGGTGCTTGTCGAGCGAGACCGACAGCGCGAGCGCGTCGCTCCCCAGCGCCGGCACGCCGGCCAGTTCCAGGAGGACCGGCGCGTGGGCCTCGCGGTTGCGGCTCCCGTAGCTCTCGGCGATGTTGACGGCCGCGTCAAGGCCGAGCCCACCCCGCCCCGCCCCGCCCCGGCACACGGCGGCGAGCAGCGCCGGCACGTTCCCCACGCGGACCGGCTCGTGCCCCAGGTGGCGGACGGCGTCTTCGAGCGCGGCGACGGTCGCCTCGGGCTCGTACTCGGCGTCCCAGTCGGGCGGGGCGTCGGGCGGGGCGGGCGCGTCGCCGAAGCGGTCGTACACGAGGCCCACGCGGAGCGGGCGGGGCGGCCGGGCGGGCACGGGGCGGCTCGGGGTCATCGTCTAGGCCCGCGTCCGCCGCGAGGGCGAGGCCGGCTGCTCCGGCGCGTCGAGCGCCTCGCTCGGGCGGGGCAGGTCGTCGAGGTCGAGCCGCCCCGCCCCGCCCTCGGCGTCGGGGGCGGGGCGGTCCTGCACGGGCGCCGCGGCGACGGGCGGGGCGGCAGCGGGCGGGGCGGCGTCGCGGGCGAGGAGCTCGAACTGGTCGAGGAGCGCGTCGAACTGGCCCTGGCGGCGCTGGTGCCACCGCTTCTGGCTCTGGCGCCCGAGCAGCGGGAGCGCGACGGCCAGCGCGGCAAATATGGAGACGAAGGCCCAAAACCCGGCGTCCCCCCCGCCCTCGCTGAAGACGCCCAGAAAGGCGAAGGCCGCCGCCATCGTGCCGAAGAGGGCGGCGACCATGCGATGTTGCGCCGCCTCGCTCGCTTTCGACGTCGTCAGCGTCACGCGTGTGCCCTCGGGCACCGGCTCGACGGTCGCGTAGAGGCTCGAGTTCGGCCCGCTCGTCCACTCGCGGATGCGGCCGACGTCGGTCGGCGTCCCTTTGGACTTGAACGTCTGCCGGAGACGGGCGACCATCTGCTCCCACACCTCGTCCGTCACCCCGCCCGGAATCACGCGGCTTGCGCGCGGCTCCACGTCGACGCCGAGGAACGTCGCGGGCGGGGCGGGCGCCGGCGCGCCGCGCACCTCGGCGACGGCCGCCGCGACGTGGGCCGGGTCCAGCCCGGCCGCCCGGCCGACCTCCTGGAGCTCGGCTAGCGACAGCCCCTCCGCCGCGGGCTCGGCGGCCTGCTGGCGCTCGGCGGCCCGCGCGAAGATGCGGCGGGCGTCCTCCTCGGAAAAGCGCTCGGGCATGGGCGGACTCGACGGGCGGGGCGGCGGCCCCGGGAAGCTACCGACGCCCTACGCGCGGCCCCGCGACCGCGTGCGGACCGCCCCGCCCTCGCGGCTCGGCGCAGCGGGAACGGTCGGCGGCGGCCTCCTGGAGCTCGGCGGCGCGTTCGATGACACGGGCGATCTCGTGCTGGTCGTACGTCCGGTGCGACATGGGCGGGGCGGCCCGGACCTACCGCACGTAGCTGGCCGCGTTCACGTCGACCGTCGTCCCCGTCGCGTGGTCGGCTAGGCCGGACGCCAGGAAAACGACCGTCGGCGCCACGTCGTCGGGCTCCGTCAGGCGGTCGAGGGCCGCCCCGCTCGTTGCGGCCTGCTCGCCGTGCTGAGCGATAAAGTCGGCGGCCATGTCGGTCCGCGTAAAGCCCGGGGCCACGCCAAACGCGGCCAGCCCGCCGCCGGCGCGGGCGAGCGACTTGGTGAGCGCCACGACGCCACCCTTCGAGGCCGCGTAGGCCAGGAACTCGGGGTCGTCGCCGCGGAAGGCGGCCCGGCTAGAGACGGTCACGAGGCGGACCGCCACCCCGCCCTCGCCCTGGCGCGCGCGGGCGTGGAGGAGCGCCGCGCGCCCCAACTCGGCCACCGCCCGAAGGTTGACCGCCATCGTCCGGTCCCACGCCGCCAGCCAATCGCCGGTGGGAGCGTCGGGCGGGGCGGCCTCGAACACGCCCGCGTTCGCGACCGCCACATCGACGTGCCCGAACGCGGCGAGCACCTCGTCCCACAGCGCCGTCGCCGCGCCGGGCGCCTCCAGGTCCGCCCCGAACGCGCGGCTCCCGTTCCCCAGGCGCTCCGCGAGCGCCTCCGCCCCGCCCCGGCTCCGCGCGTAGTGGACGGCCACGCG
Organism: Rubrivirga litoralis; assembly: GCF_031846415.1. Lineage (NCBI taxonomy): Bacteria > Pseudomonadati > Rhodothermota > Rhodothermia > Rhodothermales > Rubricoccaceae > Rubrivirga > Rubrivirga litoralis. The sequence goes on from NZ_JAVRHT010000016.1 coordinate 58,464, forward strand.
CGCGCCGGCCTCGCCCAAGCGCAGGGCCACGGCCCGCCCGATGCCCCGGCTCGCGCCGGTCACGAGCGCCGTGCGTCCGCTGAGGTCGATCCGCACCTAGCCCTCGACGCGGACCAGGTGGACGACGAGCCCCGTCGGGTCGCGCAGCACGAGGAGGTCCTCGCCCAGCACCTCGTACCGGACCGGCGGCGCGCCGGGGCGGACGATCGCCCCGCCCTCGGTCTCGAACGGGAACGCCTCCGCGTGCTCCTGGAGGTCCAGGTCCTGCATCACCTCGAGGCGGACGTGGGCCGATCCACCGGCCTCGAAGTCGCAGTCCATCCCTTTGATCTCGCCCCCGAACGTGCCGATCTCGCCGGCCTCCTCGACCTGGAGCAGCCTCCACTCGCCGACGAGATTGGGGTCGACGGTCGCCTCTGTGCGCTCGGTCGCCGGCCGCTCCGAGTCGCTGTCCCGAGCGGCCTGCGCCGACGCGGGGAGGGCCGTGAGGAAGAGGGCGAGGAGGGCGAGCAGGCGCATACGGGCGGGGCGGGAGCGGGGAGAGGCAACGGACGGACCGCGACCGTTCGCGCCCCGCGCGCCTACGCGCCCGCCCGGCGGAGGACAATGCGGTCGCCGCGGTCGGGGTCCTCAAACACGAGGGCGTCGCCGTCGACGCGGTAGCGGCCGAGGCCGCCGTAGCCCGTCTGCGTGCCGCGGTCGGACGGCCAGCACGAGACGAGGCCGTCGGCCTCGGCGCACGTCGCCGTAAAGTCGCGGGCGGCGTGGCGGTTGCCCAGACTCAGCGAGTCCCGCTGCGTCACCCGGTTGCCCTCGACGCGGATCCACAGCCGGTGGATCGTCGGGCCGGCGTCGTAGGCCGGCGCCTCGACCATCTCCCACGCCCCCTGAAGCGCCGCCGGCAGCGGCGGGAGGTCGGCCGGCGGGACGTCCGCCTGGGCCGCCGCCCCGCCCGCGGCGGTCAGGAGGAGGACGAGCAGGACCGGACGGAGCATCGGGCGGGGCGGCGGGACGTGGGTCGGTAAGGTAGCGGCCTCAGCCCCGCGGCGGCCCCGCTGGCTTCACGCCGGCCGGCTTGACGCCCACGGGCTTCGCGGCCGCCGGCTTCGCGGGCCGCCCCGCCCCGCCCGCACCGGGGGCGCCCGCACCGGGGGCGGGGCGGCGCCACACGGGGACGGACGAGCACGCCTCGCCGTACAGGACCTTCGAGGCGACGCCCTGGAGCCGGCGCGTGGCCTGCACGAACCCGTCGAGCGGGACGACGTCGTTCCCGCACCCCTTGACCACGACCGGCTTGCCGGCGTAGCGGTCCCAGTCGGCGGCGTCGAGGGCGGCGGCGAACCGCGCCCGGCGGACCTCCTCGGGCGGGGCGGCCGTGACCGACGCCGCGCCCGTTTCCGCGGCGCCCAGCTTCGCGGCGACGAGCATGAACGCCCACGTCGGCACGAGGGCGTCGGCCGAGCAGAAGACGGCCACGTCGCGGCCGGCGTAGGCCGTCCAGTCGTGGTCCTTCAGGGCCTGCCGGAACTCGCGCTCGCGGAGCACGAGGCCGCGGTACAGGTGCGGGGCGAGGTCGAAGGCGACGACGTCCTCGGCCGGCGCGATGGCGGCGAGGTCGAGCGTCTCGATGGCGCTCTCGGCGACGCGGTTGACGAGCGGGGCGGTGTCCACGGGTTCGGGGGTTCGGGGGTTCGGGGGTTCGGGGGTTCGGGGGTTCGGGGGTTCGGGGGTTCGGGGGTTCGGGGGTTCGGGGGTGCCCCGCGCCAGCCTCGCCTGTCAGCGAGATCCCGCCCCGCCCGCGGAGGCGAGGGCGGGGCGGCGAATGGTCCCCGAGGGTTCCACCCCGCCCTTCAGGTCCGCCCGCCCCGCTCGTACGGCCCAGACCCTGAACCAGACGGCCCCGAACCGCGAACCCCTTACGCGGCGGCGCGGCGGCGGACGGCGTGGACGGCCTCGGCGATGTGGCCGACGGCGGCGTCGACCTCGGCCTCGGTTGTCGGGCGGCCCAGGCTAAAGCGGACGGTCGAGAACGACTGGTCGGGCGTAAGGCCCATGGCGGTGAGGACGTGGCTGGGCTGGCCGGTCTGCGACTGGCACGCGGCGCCGGTCGAGGCGGCCACGTCGCGCAGGACCGGGAGCAGGTGCGACGTGCGGACGCCCTCGAACCGGAGGCTCGACGTGTTCGGCAGCCGCGGCGCGCCGGCGCCGTTGACGTGCGTGCCGGGGACGGCCTCGCAGACGGCGGCCTCGAACCGGTCGCGGAGCGCGCCCACGCGCTCGGCATCGGCGGCCTGGACGCGGCGCGCGAGCGCGGCGGCGGCCCCGAGCCCCACCACGCCGGGCACGTTCGTGGTGCCGGCCCGGTGGCCCGTCTCCTGCTCCCCGCCCGTGACCTGGGGCTGGAGCCGGACGCGCGGCCCGCGCTGGCGGACGTAGAGGGCGCCGACGCCCTTCGGCCCGTACAGCTTGTGGCTCGAAAGCGCGAGCAGGTCGACGGGCACGCTCTCGACGGCGACGGGCACCTTGCCGACGGCCTGCGTGGCGTCGGTCATGACGAGCGCGCCGACCTCGCGGGCCGCCGCGGCGATGTCGGCGAGCGGCTGGATCACGCCGGTCTCGTTGTTGGCCCACATCACCGACACCATCAGCGTCTCCTCAGAGAGCGCGTCGCGGAGCTGATCGACGTCGACGAGGCCGTCCGCGTCGACGGGGAGGTACGTCACCTCGTAGCCCTCGCGCTCCATCGCCGCGCACGTTTCGAGCACGGCCTTGTGCTCGGTCTGGACCGTCACGATCCGGTGCCGGCGCCCGCCGTAGATGCCGCCGGCGCCGCGGACGGCGAGCGAGACCGACTCCGTCGCCCCGGACGTGAACACGACCGTCCGCGGCGTGGCCCCGATGACCCGGGCCGTCCGCTCGCGGGCCTGCTTGACGGCCTCGTCGGCGGCCCACCCGTAAGCGTGCTCGCTGGACGGGTTGCCAAAGTGGTCCCGGAAAAACGGGAGCATGGCGTCCAGGACGTCGTCGGCGACCGGCGTCGTGGCGTTGTAGTCGAGGTAGATCGGGGCGCTCATGACTAGAGACGAGGGGGCCGCGCCCGCTCGCACGGCGGCACAGAAATCGTTCTGATGTATACGTCTCCCGTCCCCCCGGTGTTGTGGAGTCTCGCTGGAGAGGGCCGTCCCGCCCCGGGCGTTCCGCGGGCGGGGCGGAGTGAGCCCCGGACGGCGGTACTCTCCCCGCCGCGCCACCCCGCCCCGCCCATGCCGCTCCGCCTGCGCCTCGCCGCGCTCCTCGCCCTCGTCCTCGCCCTCCCCGCCTGCGACGGACTCGTCAACGAGACGATCCCGCCGGCCGAGCCACCCGACGAGACGGTCCAGAACGGGGTCAGCTTTGGGCGGCTGTTCGGGGAGCCGACGGCGGCCGAGCTCGCCGCCGTCGAGGCGGACTGGGCGGGGCGGAACACGGCGCCGTCCGAGGGCCGCGTCGTCGGGCAGGCCCGGGCGGGCGGGGCGACGCTCTACGTGGTCGAGCACGAGACGGTCGCCAACGGCTCGCCGACCGTGACGCACTACGGAATCGTCCGCGTCCCCGACGGCGTGGCCGACGCGCCGGTCGTCGTCGTCCACCACGGCGGCGACGGCGGGGTCCAGGTCGCCGCCTTCACGGCGAACGACGGGGTGCTCCCGTTCGCCAGCGTGTTCGCCCCGATCGCGGCCGAGACCGTCCAGGTGTTCCCCGTCTACCGCTCCGAGACCGTCGACACGGGCGCCCTCCCCGCCCTCGGCGGCCCGTACACGGCCGGCGGCGCCCCGAGCCCGTGGGACTACGACGTCGACGACGCGATCGCGCTGCTGACGGCGACGTTGGAGCTGTTCGGCGAGGAGACCGACGAAGACCGGGTCGCGGCCATCGGGTTCAGCCGGGGCGCGAACGTCGCCTTGCTCCAGGCCGTCCGCGACGACCGGATCGACGCGGTCGTCGACTACTACGGGCCGGCCGACTTTTACAGCGAGGGCGCGCAGCGGCTCACCGGAGCCCTCCTCCTCCCCGAGTCCAACCCGACGTTCCAGCAGGCGATCGGGCTCCCCGGCGCCCCGTACCTGCTGAACGAGGTGCTCGACCCGCTCCGCGCCGCCGACGACACGTACGACGCGGACGCCGACTACGGCCCGGCCCGGCTCGACATCGCGCGGCGCTCGCCCGGCCTCTTCGCCGACCGGCTCTCGGCCGTCCAGGTCCACCACCACTACCGCGACGGGATCGTCCCATTCTCGTTCTCCGAAGCCTTCGCCGCGCGCGCGGGCGGGGCGGCCGCGTCGTTCGAGCTGTTCCCGTACGGGGCGCCGCCGGCCTCGGCGGGCGACCTCAGCATCCTCTACCACGCCCCCGAGGCGGAAGACATGCGACCGAGCATCCCGACCGTCCTCGCGTTCCTCGGCGCCGAGCTCGGGCTGCGGGCCGGCGCCCCCGTCCCAGCGCTCTAGCCACCCCGCTCCCGACTGCCCATGCCTACCACCCCGCCCGTGATCCGCGAGGCCACGAGCACGGCCGACTGGGAGGCCGTGCGCGCCGTCCGCCAGGCCGTGTTCGTGGACGAGCAGGCGTGCCCGCCCGAGGAGGAGTGGGACGCGCACGACGCGCCTGAGCGGCGGGGCCGCACGACACACCACCTGCTGGCCGCCGAGGGCGGAGCGGCCGTCGGGTGCGCCCGCTGGCGGGCCGTCGAGGGCGGGGCGGCACGGCTGGAGCGGTTCGCCGTCCTGCCCGCGGCGCGAGGGCGGGGCGTGGGCCGCGCGCTCGTGGCGCGAACCCTCGCCGACGCGCGGGCCGCCGGGCACCGCCGGTTCGTGCTCCACGCGCAGACGGCCGCCGCCCCGCTCTACGCCGCGTTCGGCTTCGAGCCCGAGGGCGAGGCGTTCGACGAGGCCGGCATCGAACACGTGAAGATGACGTTGGCGGACCCGTAGGGGCCGGTCGGCTTTTATATTGGCGCTCCCGCTCGGCCCTGGTTGGCCGGGCGCCTCTACGCCGCCGCGTTCGTCTAGAGGCCTAGGACGCTGCCCTCTCACGGCGGTAACACGGGTTCGAATCCCGTACGCGGTACCACGCCCCGGCGCTCCAGCAGCGTCGGGGCGTTCTCGTTGAGCGGCCGCCCGCTGCCCGCCCCACCCGTGAGAGGTACGAGGGCGGGGCGGGCACGCGCGCCGAATTCTTCCGCTTCCGGGATCTGGGGGGAGGTTACCGGGTAGGTTGGCCCTGTACCGAGCCCGTGGCGACCGCCCCACCCGGCGCGCCGCCGCGGGTTCCCTGTTTCTCTTGCAGAGCACGCGGGGCCGACAGATCCGAGTCGAGCTTTCCGGCCCACCGTTTTCGAAGACCCCTGTCGGCGCTCTCTCAACACCCCGCATTATGAACATCTACGTCGCAAACCTCCCGTACACCTCGGGAGACGACGAGCTTCGGAGCCAGTTCGAGGCCTTCGGGTCCGTCGACAGCGCTACCGTCATCAAGGATCGCGACACCGGCCGCTCGCGCGGATTCGGCTTTGTCGAGATGCCGAACAAGGAAGAGGCCGAGACCGCCATCGAGCAGCTCAACGGCACCGAGATGGGCGGCCGCCCGCTCACCGTGAACGAGGCCCGCCCGCGTGGCGAGCGCTCCGGCGGTGGCGGTGGTGGCGGCGGCTACCGCGGTGGCGGTGGTGGCGGCGGCTACAGCGGCGGCGGCGGTGGCGGTGGCTACCGCGGCGGTGGCGGTGGCGGCGGCAACTACGGTGGCGGCGGCGGCGGCTACCGCTAGCGCCACCCGGCTCCCACGCCTTAGAGGGCGGCGGCTCGCAGGAGCCGCCGCCCTCTTTTTATGGCCGCCCCGCCCGCCGCTCCCTCCCCGCCGCCCCGCTCGGGCGGGGCGGCGGATCGGATGCGCGGCCGCCCCGTTCCCCCGCCGTGACGTACGCCGCCCCGCCCCTCTCCGTCCTCGGCGACGACGACCTGGCCGACCGGCTCGACCGGGCAGGGCTCCCGATCGCGGGCGCGCCCTCGGCGGGCGGCGTGGCCGTCGTGGGCGGGGCGGTCGGTCAGCGCGCCGCGGCGGCGGGACGCGTGGCGGCGGCGGGCGCACACCCGTTCGCGCTGTGGCCCCCTGGCGTCTCGGCCGCCGACGCCGACGCGCTCGCGGCCCGTGCCGAGGAGGCCGGCGTCGAGGTGGGCGTGGCCCGCCCCGCCCTCGCGCGCGGCGCGGCCGGGCTCGGCGGGTGGACGGCCGGGCTCGTCTCGCTCTCCCTGGCCGCCCCGCCCGACGGGGCGCTGGGGGCCGGGGGCGCACTCGGCGGCGCGCTCGACCTCGTCCTCGCCCTCGTCGGGCGGGGCGCCGTCGGGCGCCTCGACGCCGCCGCCGAGCGGGACGGCGCCCGCCTCCGCGCGCTCGCCGCGAGCCTCCGCTTTCGAAGCGGCGCCTTCGCCCAGGTATGGCTCCGTGCGGACGAGGACGCAGGCGGTCTCGCCACGTCGCTCCACGCCTCGCGCCCCGGCTCCCACATCGACGCCACGCGGCTCGACCGGCCGCTCGTCGTCAGTGGGCAGCCCGCCCCGCCCGCGGCGCCCGACGCAGACCCGCTCGTCGCCGAGGTCGCCGCGTTCGTCCGCGCCGTGGGGGCGGGGCGGCGGCCTGCGTACGGGCTCGACGCGGCGCTCGCCACGCTCCGCCTCGTCGAGCGTGTGCAGGGCCACCTGCGGTGACGGCGAGGGGCGCCTGCCCCGCCCATTGGTGTGAGGGTGGGGCGGAGCAGAACCGGCGCCACCCCGCCCTCGCGCCCCATCCCCCGCCAGAATCGGCCTTTCCTCCATGCCGGCGTGCGAGCGCGCCGGCGATCTTCCCCCGAACCGCCCCGCCCTGCCGTGACCCGCCCCGCCCTCCCGTTCGAGCCCGTCCTCCGCCGCGTCGGCGCCGCGGCCGACCGGATCGGCGTCGAGGCGTACGCTGTGGGCGGGGCGGTCCGCGACGCGCTCTTGGGGCGCGCGACGACCGACCTCGACGTCGTCGCCGTGGGGCCGGGCGCCGGCGTGGCGCTCGCCGAGGCGACGGCCCGCGACGTGGGCGCCCGCGCGCCGGCCGTGTACCCGGCGTTCGGGACCGCCGCGGTCACGGTCCCCCGCCCCGCCCTCGAACGTTTCCTGGGCGGGGCGGAGGACGTTCCCGAGCGCCTGGTCATCGAGTTTGTCGGTGCGCGGCGCGAGAGCTACCGGGCCGATTCGCGCAAGCCGATCGTCGAGGACGGGACGCTCGCCGAGGACCTCGCGCGGCGCGACTTCACGGTCAACGCCCTCGCCTCGTCCCTCAACGGCGACCGGTTTGGGGAGGTGGTCGACCCGTTCGGTGGGCTGGGAGACCTGGAGGCCGGCCGCCTCAAGACGCCGCTGGACCCGGCGGAGACGTTCGCCGACGACCCGCTCCGCATGTTCCGCGCCGCCCGGTTCGCGTCGCAGCTAGGGTTCGAGGTCGTGCCCGAGGCCGTCTCCGCGATGGAGGCGCAGGCCGGGCGCGTCGAGATTCTGAGCCAGGAGCGGGTGACGGACGAGCTCTCCAAACTGCTCGCCTCGCCGTCGCCGTCGACCGGGCTCGGGCTCCTCTACCGGACCGGGCTGCTGGAGCGCGTGCTCCCCGAGCTCACCCGGCTCGCGGGCGTCGAGGAGGTCGGCGGCCGCGCGCACAAAGACAACTTCTGGCACACGCTCGAAGTCGTCGACAACCTCGTCCACCTCCAGCGGGCCGTCGGCGTGGGCGAGCGGGCCGACGGCTACGACCTATGGCTCCGGTGGGCCGCGCTCCTCCACGACGTGGGCAAGTACGTGACCAAGCGCTACGAGCGCGGGGCGGGGTGGACGTTCCACGGGCACGAGGACGTCGGCCCGCGCGAGATCATCCCGGCCGTGTTCCGGCGCCTCAAGCTCCCGCTCGGCGACCCGCTCGACTTTGTGCAGACCGTCGTCCGCCTCCACCACCGGCCGGCCGCGCTCGTCGACGAGGACGTGACCGACTCGGCCGTCCGCCGCCTGCTCATGGACGCCGGCGACGACGTCGACGACCTCATGCTCCTCGTCCGCGCCGACGTGACGAGCAAGAACGCCCGCCGCGTGCGCCGCTACCTCGCCGGGTTCGACCGCGTCGAGCGCCGGTTCGCCGAGGTCGAGGAGCGGGACCGGATGCGGAACTGGCAGCCGCCGGTCGACGGCGACGAGATGCAGGAGCGGCTGGGGCTGGGCGAGGGCGTGGCCGTGGGGATGCTGAAGGCGTGGGTGCGCGAGGCCGTCCTCGACGGCGAGGTCCCCAACGAGCACGACGCGGCGTGGGCCTACGTGCTCGCGCGGAAGGACGAGGCCGTCCGCCGCGGCGCCCTGTTCGACGATGCCCTCCGCACGCTGTCCGGCCCCGAGCGCGCGGCGACGGGCGCCGTCAAGGAGGCCCTGTTCTGGGACGACCTGCCGGCCGACGACGACGCGGCGCGCGCGCACGTCGCCGCCATCAAGGCCGCGGCCCTCGCCGCGCGGCGGGCCGGGTGACGCCGCCCCGCCCCGCCCGTCGGCCGCCGCACGCGCAGAGCGGGGCGGCCGGCGCGCTGGCAACCTCGCCCCGCGCCGCCCACGGTCGGCGGCGCGCGCGCAGGCGGGGCGGGGCGGCGCTGGCCCTCGTCCTCCTCCCCGCCCTCGCGCTCCCCGCTCTCGCGGCCGCGCAGGGCGGGGCGGACGACTGGGCTATGGTCGAGCCGGCCCTCGGCGTGGCGTCCCCGCTCGCGGGCGGGTTCGGGCCGGAGTGGGCGGCCCGCCCGGGCGCCGCCGCCCGCCTAGAGGCGCCGGCGTACGGGGGCCGCGCGCGCCTCGCGCTCCGCGTGGCGGGCTACGAGGCCGCCCGGCCTGACCTCCCCGCGTTTTCCGCCGTCACCGCGCTCGCCGGGTGGGGACCGTCCGTAGCGCTCGGGGCCGGCGTCCGGGGCGGGGCGGGGCTCCAGGTCGGCGCCGTGCGGTACGCGTTCGACGACGGCGGCGAGTTCGGCGGGTTCTTGCAGAACGAGACCGAGGCCGCGTGGGGCGCGTGGCTCCGCCTCGACGCGCCGCTCGCCGGCCGGCTCCGCGTGTGGGCCGAGGCCGAAGCGCTCCGCGTCGCGCTCGCGGACCCGGCAACGGTCGCGACGGCCTCGGCCGGGCTCGCCCTCCGGCTCGACGCGCCGGCGTGGCTCCGCGCCGTCCTCCGGTGACGGCGCTGGCCGCGCTCCTCGTGGCGCTCGCCCTGGCCGCCCCGCCCCGCGCGGCCGCCCTGCTCGCCCCGCCCGGTATGCCGTGTCCCGGCGGCCGCGTCCTCACGCGCGCCGACCTGGAGGCGGGTGGGGCGCGCCACCTCCGCGACGTCCTGCGGCTGGCCGGCCTCGACGCCGTCACGGTCGACGGCTACGACGTCGAGCCCGTCGTCGCGTGGGGACTCCCGTCGGCGGCGCGGCTCCGCGTGCTCGTCGACGGCGCGCCGGCGGCGGCGGCAACGTCGCTCGAACCGGCCGGCTTCGAGGCGCTCCCGGTTGCGCTCGGCGAGGTCGCCCGGGTCGTCGTGTGCCCCGGGCCGGGCGTCGCGGGCGGGGCGTGGGGCGGGCCGTGGATCGACGTCGAGACCGCCCCGCCCGCGCGCCACGCCTACGGCGCCGTCGACTACGGGAACGAGACGGGCGACCCGGGGCCGGACCGCTACCTCGACCGCTCGCTCCCCAACGTGGACCATTGGGGGCCGGACGCCGAGGGCGCGCTCGTCGCGCCGTGGCGGAGCGCCGGGGGCGGGGCGGCGTGGGCCGTGCTCCGCGAGCACCGCCTCCTGCCGACCGACACGGCGATCGCGCCGCGCGTGTTCGCGGCCGTCGCGCCGGACCGCTACCCGTCGCGCGTGCTGAGGACGGCGGCCGCCGCGCTCGACGCGGGCGGCGTGCGCGTCCGCGCCGGGGGGCGCTGGGGCGATGACCTCCCGCACCTAGCCGAGCTCGGCCGCGAAATGCCGACCTCGCGGCGCTCGGTGCAGGCGTCGGTGTCGGCCGCGCGCGGCGCCGGTCCGGTCGCGCTCCGCGGGCACGTCGCGGCCGCCCGGTTCTCGCTCGACCGGCCGGCGTGGGGCCGCCTCCCCGCCCCGCTCGGGTGGACCGAGACGCGCCTCGACGCGGCGGTCTCGGCCCGGGCGGGGCGGCTCGCGGCGGGCGTCCAGGCCGAGCACACGGCGGCGAGCGGGCCGGGCCTGACCGACGGCGCGGTCGGCGCCGGGCGCGCGTGGGCGCAGGTCGGCCGCCCCGCCCGGCGGCTCACGGTCCAGGCCTCGGTCTCAGAAAGCGCCCTGAGTGTGGGCGGGGCGGCCGAGGTGGCGCGGCGCGTGGGGCCAGCCCAGCTCCGCCTCACGCTGGCCGTCGACCGGACGCCGCCGCGCCCGGGGCCGGCGCTGTGGGCGCGGCGCGGCTACGCCGGCCTCGACGTGCCCGGCCGCCCCGCCCTAGACGCCGGCCCGCCCCGCCCGACATCGCTCGCGCTCGCGCGCCTGGGCGCCGTGGTCGAGCGGGGCGGCGCGCGCGTTGAGGCGTCGGTCGAGGCGCAGGGCGCGCGCGGTCCGATCCTCCGCCCCGCCCTCGTGCCGGGGGGCGTGGCGGTCGGCGGCGCGTTCCGGTCGGTCGAGGCCGAGGGCGTCACCATCGTCGCGCGCGCCGCGGCGTCGGGCGGGGCGGGGTGGCTGGCGCTCCGGGCCTCAGCGACCGCCCGCGGCGCGCTCGTGGGCGACGACGCCTTCGCGCTCGCGTGGCGCCGGCTCCCCGCCGTCCGCGGGCGCGTCGAGGCGACGGTCCGCCCGGACGAGCGGCTGTCGCTCCACGCCGCGCTCTCGGCCTGGAGCGGCGCGGCGTGGACGGGCTACCCCGAGCCCGACGTGCCCAGCGCCGTCGTCCTCAACCTCGCGCTCGGCAAGCGGGCCTGGGGCGACCGCCTCCGCTTCGCGGTCACGGCCCGCAACGCGCTCGACGCGCGCGAGCGGACTCACCCGCTCGGGGCCGTCCTCGCCCCCCGCCTGTTCGCCCGCGCCGAGGTGAGGCTGTAGGCGCGTCTACAGCAGGCGCCCGACGCGGAACGTCACGACCGGCGTCCAGAACGTCTTCCGGGACGGGCTCTCGACGCGCGCCGGGTCGGCTTCGAGCAGGTCGACGGGCGTGGGGAAGTGCGCGGCCTGGAAGCCGACGCGGACGGTCTGCGTCGTCCCGCCCCGCCCGAAGTGGGCGCCCACAGCGATCGTCGCGCCCACGCCGAAGCGGGCGTCGCCCCGCCCCAGCCCGCCCGTGGCCCCGAGCACGGGCTCGCCCTCGTCGCGGACGCCGTCGCCGTCGACGTCGTCGAAGTACGGCCACTGGTACGCGAGCGTCGGCCCGGCGGCGAGCGACACGTACGGGCGGAAGTTGTCCTCGATCTGCTCGCGGAACAGCCGGCGCTCCAGGCCCAGGTGGAGCGGGACGAGGGCGACGTAGTTCCGCTTGAACGGCGTCACGGTGTCGCCGAAGAAGCCGACGAAAAAGCGCTGCTCGCGCTCGTCGCGCCCCGCCCCGACCGAGAGCTCGGCGACGGCCGAGAGGTCGCGGCTGAGCCCGAGGCGGACCGCCCCGCCCCCGCCGAGCCCGTACTCGGACAGCTCCAGGGCGACGGCCGCGCTCGACGTGTACCGCGCCGCGGCCGTGTCGCGCCGGGCGCCCTGGGCGGACGCCGCGGACGCGGCCAGGCAGAGGGCGCAGAGCGGGACGAGGCGCATGGGCGGGGCGGAGCGCGGCCGCCGCGGAGGCGCTCCGCGGCCGTCCGTAGATACGGCCGGAACGGCGCGCCCGTGCCCGGGCGGGGCGGCCCCGCCGAGGCGCCGTAGATTGACCCCGCGCCCGGATGGCGGAATCGGTAGACGCAGCAGACTCAAAATCTGCCGGCCTTCGGGTCTTGTGGGTTCGAGTCCCACTCCGGGTACTCGGGCGGGGCGGCCGCCTCGGTCGGGGCCAGCGCCTCGGGCGGGGCGGCTGCCCCGGTCCGCCGGCGGTCGCCGCCCGCTCGCCTGTCGCTTCCGACCCGCCGGTCGCCTCTGCCCCGGCGGTCGACGCCCGCACGGCGTTCGACGCCGGCCCCCTCGGCTGTCGGGAGGCGGACCGTGACCGTCGTCCCCACGTCCTGCTGGCTCTCGACCTCGACCGCCCCGCCCATGAGGGCCACGAGGCGGTCGGCGATCGAGAGGCCCACGCCGGTCCCCTCGTGCGTCCGGCTGTGGCCCTGCGACGCCTGCGCGAACGGCTCGCGGGCGCGGGCCACGAACGCGGCGTCCATCCCGATGCCGGTGTCCGTCACGCGGACGCAGGCGCCATCCGCCCCGCCCCCGACGTCGACCGTCACCCCGCCCCGCTCGGTAAACCGGACGGCGTTGTCGAGGACCGCCGAGAGCGCGCGGCGGAGCGCGTCGCTGTTCGCCGCCGCCGCCGGCATCGACGGGTCGGCCCGGACGGTCAGCGAGAGGCCGCGGTCGGCGGCGGCGGCGGCGAACGCCGCGGCGACCTCGCCGGCCTCGCGGCCCACGTCGACGGGCGCCGTGTCGAGGTGGCCCGCCCCGCCCTCGATCCACGCCAGGTCCAGCATGCTGTTGAGCGTGGCTGAAAGGCGCCGGGCGCCGCGGTCGATGAGGAGCAGGAGGTCCCGCTGGTCGTCGCCGACCTCGTCGGCCAGCACCTCGGTGCCGCCCAGGATGGCCGTGAGCGGCGTGCGGACCTCGTGGCTCATGTTCTCGAGGAGCGAGTCCTTGGCCCGGTTGGCCGCCTCGGCCCGCGCCTGCGCCCGCGTCCGGGCCTCGAGCTCGACGTGGAGGGACGCGTTCGCCTCGCTGAGCTGGTCCGAGAGGCTGCGGAGGTGGCCCACGAGGGGCCGCTCGTAGGCGGCCACGAGCGCGATCACGAACAGGGCCGCGCTCACAAAGTTGAGCGTCCAGTGGAAGGCCACGTCGGCGGGCGCGAGCGGGCTCGGCGGGACGGCCCCCGACAAGGTCCCCACGCTGAGCACGATGCCGATGCCGGCCGACGCGACGCCGGTCCGCCACCCCAGCTTCGCCCCGCCCAGGAAGAACGCCGCGAGCGGGAGCACGACGAGCCACACCATGGCCCCCGACCGCGTCCCCCCGTCGAACAGGGCCACGACCGTGACCGACGCCGCGGTAAATGCGATAAAGCTGGGCGCGAGCCAGCGGAGCCCGAACCGGCGGAGCCCGAACGGCAACCCCACATTGACGGTCATCATCCCCAGCAGGGCATAGGCGGCCGCGTGGCTGGTCCCCTCGACGTGGTGGACGATGTGGAGGGTGGCAAAAAGGGCCGAGTTTCCCCCAATCAGAAGGCAGAGCGCGACGCAGAGCCGCTGGCGGAGGCGGAGGAGGTAGTCCGTCTTCTCGTCCTCAGCGGGCAGGAAGCAGTCGACGACGCCGAGGGCGGTCGACGCCAGGGAGCGGGCGGCAGGTCGTGGAGGAGCGGACAACTCGGGGCTAGAGAGATGGGCGAGTGCGGAGTATCACCGCTCCTGGCGCTGGATTAAATCGGCCTCGCCTTCGGCACCGGCTGGTCGCCCTGCGAAACGCCGCCGTGTGCGGCCGTTAGAGCGGGCCACGCTGCGAGAGCCGAGGCGTTCCCTGAACGCGGGCACCCGCCCCGCCCCGGTGCCGCCCCCGGTGCCCCGTATCCTCCACACGCCGCGGCTGTCGCGGTCCGCCCCACACGGCCCTGCCCGCACCGAGGGACCGCCCCGCCCATGCCCGCCACCGACCAAGCCCCCTGCCACGAGGCCGCCGTCCGCGCCGCGCCGTCGTCTGGGGGCGGGGCGGGCGAGGGCGGGGCGGCGGGGCTCGACGACGCCGGCCGGCGGTGGGTGCTGGCGGCGGCGGTCGGGGGCAGCTCGCTCGCGTTCATCGTCGGGTCGGTCGTCAACGTGGCGCTGCCGGCGCTCCAGCGCGACCTGGGCGCGAGCGTGGCTGAGGTCCAGTGGGTCCTCAACGCCTACCTCCTGCTGCTGGGCTCGCTGCTCCTCGTGGGCGGGGCGGTGGGCGACCGCGTGGGCCGCCGGCGGACGTTCCTCGCGGGCGTGGCCGTGTTCGGCGCGGCGACCGCCGCGTGCGGGCTGGCCCCGACAGTCGGGTGGCTCGTCGCGGCCCGGGCCGTCCAGGGGCTCGGCGCGGCGCTCCTCGTGCCGACCTCGCTCGCGCTCGTCTCGGCGGCCTTCCCCGAAGGCGAGGCGCGCGGCCGGGCCATCGGGACGTGGGCCGGGTTCTCGGCGCTCACGACCGCGCTCGGGCCGGTCCTGGGCGGCTGGCTGGTGGACGCATTCTCGTGGCGGTGGGTGTTTTTCGTCATCGTGCCGCTCGCGGCCGCCACGTTCGCGCTCGGCGTGTGGAGGGTGCCGGAGAGCAAGCCGTCGGGCGAGGAGGGCGCGCTCGACTGGCCGGGCGGGGCGCTCGCAGCCCTCGGGTTCGGGGCCGCCGTCTGGGGCCTGGTCGCCGCCGGCGAGCGCGGCTGGGCCGACGCCGCCGTGTGGGCGGGGCTCGCGGGCGGGGCGGCGCTGCTGGCCGCGTTCGTGTGGTGGGAGAGTCGGGCCGCCGCCCCGCTCGTCCCGCTCGGCCTGTTCCGCTCGGCCGCGTTCAGCGGGGCGAACGCGATGACGCTGCTCCTGTACTTCGGCCTCAACGGCGTCCTCTTTTTCCTCCCGTTCAACCTGATCCAGGTCCAGGGCTACTCGGCGACGGCGGCCGGCGCGGCGTTCCTCCCGTTCTCGCTTACGATGGGGCTCCTGTCGCGGCGTGCGGGCGGATTGGCGGAGCGGTGGGGCGCGCGCCGCGTGATCGTCGGGGGCGCCTTCGTGGCGGCGGTCGGGATGGCGCTGCTCGCCGTGCCCGGCGCGCGGGGCGGTCCGCTCGGGGGCTCGTACTGGGCCACGTTCTTCCCGCCCATGCTGGTCCTCGGGCTGGGCATGACGCTGGCCGTCGCCCCGCTCACGGCCGTCGTCATGAACGCGGCCGACGACGCACACGGCGGGGCGGCGTCGGGCGTCAACAACGCGGCGGCCCGCATCGCGGCGCTCCTGGCGATCGCCGTGCTGGGCGTCGTCGCGCTGGGCGTGTTCGGCGGCGCCCTCGACGAACGCCTGGCGGACGCCCCGCCCGGGGTCACCGAGGCCACGGCCCCGTTCCGCGAGGACTTGACGGGCGCCCAGTTCCCGGACGGCCTGGGCGGGGCGGAGCGCGCTCAGCTCGAAGCCGTCGTGGGCGGGGCGTTCGTGGTCGCCTTCCGCTGGGTGGCCGGGATTGCGGCGGCGGCGGCGGCGCTCAGCGCGCTCGTCGCGGCGCTCACCATCCCGGCCGCCCCGCCCGAAGTCGACCGGGACGAGATGCCGGACGACGACTGACCGCCCCGCCCGAGCAACCGGAGCGGCGGCATCCGGGCGGGGTGGTGGACGGGCGGGGAGGACAATTGGCCCGGTCTACGCGGGCGGGGCGGCGTCCGCCACCGCGTGCAGGGCGTCGGCGAGGCGCTCCGAGATGGCGCGCCAGTCGAACCGGGCCTCGGCCTCGCGGCGGAGGTCGGCGGCGTAGGCGCCGGGCGCGTCGAGCGCGGCCGTCAGCCGGTCGGCGAGGTCGGAGACGCGGTGCTCTGCGTCGGGGCGCGTCAGGAGGAGCGGGCGGGCGGGCTCGGGCAGGCCCGCGGCGAGCGCGCGGAGGCTGTCGCCCATGCCGCCCACGTCGGGGCCGACCGGGAGCACGCCGGCCGCGGCCGACTCGGGGACGACCAGCGGGCTCGCCTCGCGGACGACCGACGGGAACGCGCCGGCGTCGGCGAGGCCGTAGAGCGGGCCGAGCGCGTCGTGGTCGAGGAAGCCGGTGAACACGACGTGCTCCGGCGTGAGCGTCCGCGCGGCCGTCGCGACGTAGTCCGCCACCCCGCCCTCGGCGTCGAGCGCGTCGAGGAAGGCCTGCCCGGCGAAGAACGGCTCGGCGTCGAGCCCGCCGCCGCCCTCCAGCGCCCCGCCCAGGCGCACGAGCTGGCGCACGAGCGCCTCGTCGCCTTGGGAGAGCGCCCAGACGAGCGCCTCCAGCCCCTCGCGGAGCCCGCCCGTCCCGGCGACGATGGCCCGGACGTCGGGGTGCGCCTCGGCCACGAGCGGGAGGGCCAGCACGAGGTCCGCCGGCCCCTTCGCCGCGATCAGGCGGCCGACGTAGACGACGGTCCGGGCGGCGTCCCAGTCGACGGCCCGGAGCCCGGCCTCGACGTCGGCGTCGGGCGCCGAGCGTGGGTAGTCGAACTCCAGCGCCGCCAGCACGTCGGCGTCGGACGGGTCGGCGCCGAGCGCCGCCAGCCGCCCGTGCAGGTCGGCCGTCGCGCGGGCGGGGCGGCCCCGCTCGACGCCCGCGACCACGCCGGCGATCCGCTCGACGGTCGCCGCGCGGTCGGCCCGGTCGACGAGTTCGAAGACGGACGTGTCGGTCCCCACCGGCATCCGCGCGAGCTTGTTCTCGACGCCCTCGACCGACCCGAACACGTCGCGGATGCGGCCCTCCATCTCGCCGTTGAGCGCGAACACGGCCGCCGCCCCGCCCAGGGCCTCCTCGGCGAGCCGCCGCGAACGGTCCTCCCGCTTGACCACGTACTCGATGGCGCTCCCGTGCGGGAGCACGGCGTACGGCGCCCCGCCCCGCCCGCGCGCGCGGTGCGCCGCCGGTGCCATCAGGACCGTGTGGTTGACGACCCAGGCGGCCACGCCCGCCTCACGGGCCACGCGCTCCAGCACAGCCGCGTTGCGCGCGAGGTAGCCCTCGACGGCCGCGTCGTCCAGGTCGGGGATGTAGACGACGTAGTCCGAGGGCGTGCTGGGGCGGACGTAGGTGGGCAGCACGGCGAGGGCGGGGCGGTGGACCGTGACGGCGCCCGGGTAGTCGGTCTCGCGCTCGAACAGGATCTCGGGGTGGCCGTCAGCGCCGTAGGCGACGGCCTTCGAGACGAAGTCGTACCGCTCCGGCCGGCTCTCCTGGCACACGGCGTGGACGGCGTGCCCGCCCTGCGCGAGCGCCCGCAGGACGGCCCGCGTCCACAGGTTCGAGCCGGCGCCGGCGAGGCCGTAGCCGTGGACGACGCCGAGCGGGGCGGGGGAATCGGGCATGGACGGGCGGGTGCGTCTTGTGCTGAGAACTTGTCGGGTACACCTCCCTCCCCCACCGGGGGAGGGCCGGGGAGGGGGACGGACGTGGGCTGAGGGCGGGGCGGCCAACCCAGGCACCCCGCCCGACTCTCCTCCGCTGAGGAAGAGGCTCTGGGTCCGCTACTCGGCACCCTCTGAACCGCCCCGCCCCACGCCGGTTCTGCTCCCGCCCCTTCCGCTCCCATCCCCCACATCCCCTCCGCATGGACGCCATGATCCTCGCGGCCGGGCTCGGCACCCGGCTCCGCCCGCTCACGAACCACACGCCGAAGGCGCTCGTCGAGGTCGACGGCGTGCCCATGCTCGAACGGGTCGCGCGGCGGCTGCTCGCGGCCGGGGCCGACCGGCTCCTCGTCAACGTATCCTACCTGGCCGACCAGGTCGAGGCCTACGTCGACGCCGCCGACTGGCGGACAGCCGAGGGCGGGGCGGTCGAGGTGGTCGTGAGCGACGAGCCGGACGGGCCGCTCGAGACGGGCGGGGGGATCAAGAAGGCCGCCGCCTTTTTCCGCCGCGACGCCCCGTTCCTCGTCCACAACGCTGACATCCTGACCGACGTCGACCTCCGGGCGCTCTGGGAGGCGCAGCGCGACGCCGACGACGGCCGCCTCGCCACGCTCGCCACGGCGCCGGCGCGGACCGACCGGGCGCTCCTGTTCGACGACGCCGGCCTCGCCGGCTACACGCTCGACGGCGGCGAACCGAGCCTCGTCCGCGAGGGGAACGGCGCGGGGCGGCTCGTCGACTTCTGCGGCGTCCAGGCGTGCGCACCGGCGCTCCTCGACGTCATCGAGGCCGAGCCCGCGGACACGTTCTCGGTCATGGACACCTACCTCCGCCAGGCGAAGCGCGGCCGGCGCGTGGCCGCGTTCGACGGCGCGGGCGGGGCGGGCGGGGCGGCCCACCGCTTTCTCGACGTGGGCACGGCCGAGCGGCTGGAGCAGGCCCACGCCGTCGTCGCCGCCGGCGACTTCGCCTAGAGCAACGTGCAGGGAGGTACAGGGTACTCGGTACGAGGTACGCGCGCGCTGAGGTCAGATCGAGCCGTACCTCGTACCCACCCGAAGGGGGCGCCAGCGAGACTCCAACCCGCCCCGCCCGCCCCGCCCTCGCGTCCTCCCCGCCCATGAGTCACAGCCCCCGCTTTGTCGCCCTCGTCGACCGCGCCCGCGCCGACGTCACCGAGACCAGCATCGCGGCCGTGCGCGAGCGCGTCGAGCGGGGCGGCGACGTCGTCCTCGTCGACGTCCGCGAGGCGGACGAGTGGACGGGCGGCCACCTCCCGGGTGCCCGCCACGTCTCGCGCGGCGTGCTGGAGCGCGACATCGAGGAGACGTTCCCCGACCTCGACGCGCCCCTCGTCCTGTACTGCGGCGGCGGCTACCGCTCGGCGCTCGCGGCCCGGTCGCTCGGCGAGATGGGCTACACGAACGTCCAGTCGATGGACGGCGGCTGGCGCGCGTGGACCGAGGCCGGCTACCCGACCGAAGGCGGACCCACCGAGACCCACACGCCGTAGCCCCGGGCGGCCGCCCCGCCCCCACACCCATGCAAGTCGTCCCTACGCAAAACGTCCTCGGCGGCCCGCTCCAGACGTGCGGCCGCGACCCGCTGACCGGGTTCTACCGCGACGGGTGCTGCGAGACCGGCCCCGACGACGTGGGCACGCACGTGGTCTGCGCCGTGATGACGGCCGCGTTCCTCGCGTTCACGGCCTCACGCGGCAACGACCTCTCGACGCCCCGCCCGGCGTTTCGCTTTCCGGGGCTCGCGCCGGGCGACCGCTGGTGCCTCTGCGTGAGCCGGTGGAAAGAGGCGCTCGCCGCCGGCGTCGCCCCGCCCGTCGTGCTGGAGGCGACGCACCAGAAGGCGCTGGACGTCGTCTCGCTGGACGACCTCCAGGCGCACGCCGCCGCCTGACGGTGGCCGCCCCGCCCTCGCGGCGCGGGCGGGGCGGGGCGGGGCGGGGCGGGGCGGGGCGGGGCGGGGCGGGGCCGGCAGGTTGTGCCGCGCCCGGGCCGGAAAACCGTGCCGCCGAGCGGGGCGAATGGGCGCTCAGAGGGCGGGCGGGCGCGTGGCAGCGGGTTTGACAGGGACGGGGCAGCCCCCCCGCTGTCCCATGCTCCTCCGCCTCCGCAACGCGGCCACCTCGATGGCCGACATCGTCCACCGCCAGGACCGAACGGCTAACAACCTCGCCAACGCCAACACGCTCGGGTACCGGCGCGACCGCTCGTTTACGGAAGTGCTCCGGAGCGAGATCGACGCCGAGGGCTCGCCCCAGAGCGACCGCCGGACCGTCGGCCAGGCCGACCTCGTGGCCGGCGCCCTCGACCCGACGGGCAACCCGCTCGACGTCGCCCTCGGCGGCGAGGGCTTTTTCGTCGTCGACGGCCCCGACGGGGCGCCGCGCTACACGCGGGCGGGGCGGTTCCTGACCGACGCCGACGGCACGCTCCGCACGGCGAACGGGGCCGCGGTCCGCGGCACGAACGGGCCGATCCGGCTCCCGTCCGGCGGCCCCATCCTCATCACCGAGGGCGGGGAGGTGACGGTCGGCGGCCAACGGGTCGGGACGCTCCAGGTGGTCACGTTCGAGGACGCCGGCACGCTCCGCCGCCTCGACGACACCTCGTTCACGTCGGCCGCCCCGCCCGTGGCCGTCGCCGCGCCCGTCGTGCGGCAGGGGTTCGTCGAGGGCTCGAACGTGGACCCCATCCGCGAGATGGCCGACATGATCGCCCACGTCCGGCTCTACGAGGCCCAGCAGAAGACGGTCCAGACGACGGACGCCATCCTCGGCCAGGTCGCCCGCGACCTCGGCTCGTTCTAACCCGGGCGGGCCCGCCCCGCCCCCACTCCCTCCCCCCATGCTCCGTGCCCTCCGCACCGCCGCGCTCGGGATGAGCGCCCAGCAGACGTCCGTCGACAACACGGCGAACAACCTGGCCAACGCCAACACGACCGGGTTCAAGCGCGCGACCGTCGTCTTTCAGGACCTCCTCTACCAGTCCGTCCAGCGCGGCGGCGAGGGCGACCAGCGGCCGGCTGCCATGCAGCTCGGGAGCGGCTCGGCGATCGTCGCCACGCAGCGGACGTTCCTCCAGGGGAGCCTCATGCAGACCGGGAACTCGCTCGACCTCGCGGTCAACGGCGAGGGCTTCCTCCAGGCCCGGCGCCCGGACGGCTCCGTCGTCTACACGCGCGACGGCGCGTTCACGCTCGACGCCGACGGCCGGATCGTGACGCAGTCCGGGCTCGCGCTCGAACCCGACCTGGAGGTGCCGCCGGAGACGCAGGAGATCCAGATCAGCTCGGACGGCGTCGTCCGCGTCCGCCTCCAGAACGAGCCCGACGCGCTCGAAATCGGCCGCATCGAGGTGGCCCAGTTCTCGAACCCGGCCGGCCTCCGCTCCATCGGGGCCAACCTCTACGAGCAGACCGAGGCCAGCGGCGAGCCCCAGATCGGGCCGCCGGCCGAGGGCGGGGCGGGGCTCCTCCAGCAGGGGTTCCTCGAGACCTCGAACGTCGACGTGGTCCAGGAGATGGTCGACCTCATCACGGCCCAGCGGGCGTATGAGATGAACTCGAAGATGATCACGACGAGCGAGGAGATGCTCCAGATCGCCAACAGCATGAAGCGGTAGTGAGCGGTCTTGGGTCCCCTGCTGACCGTCTGTCGCCCGCCGGGCCTCGGCGGGCGGGGCGGCCGCATGCGTCCTGTCCTTCCGAGAGGCTGTCCGAGATTCTCCCCCCCCCACCGGGGGAGGGTCGGGGAGGGGGACGGACGTCGAGCGGGCGGGGCGGCCGCCCCGGATCTCCCTTGGCTGCGAGCCCAAACGCCTACCGGCCAGCGCAGCCGCAGAGAACGACGACCGCCCCGCCCCGCCCTGCCCTCGCCGCCGCGTTCCGCGTGGCCGCCGCCGTCGTGCTCGCCGCGCTCGCCAGCGCGCCCGGCGCGTCGGCCCAGGCCGCGCCCGAGGCCCGCGTCCAGGCCGCCGCCGAGGCCCTGCTCGCCGAGCGGTTCCCCGAGGCCGCCCCGCGCCTCGCGCCCCGCGTGCTCCGCCTCGCCGCCGACGTCCCCCCCGGCGTGCCCGTCCGCCTCGCGCTCGCCGAGGCCCGCGGCGTCCCGCGCGGCCACACCCGCGCCGACGTCGTGACCGACGCGGGGCGGGCGGGGTGGGCGCTCCTCTACGTGGCCCACTTCGACTCGGTCGCCGTCGCGCGCCGCGCGCTCTCGCGCGGCGACACGCTGGGGCCGGGCGCCGTCGAGGCGGCGTGGATCGAGACCACGCGGTTCCACGGCGACCCCGTGGCGCCGGCCGCGCTCCGGGGCGGGGCGGCCCCGACCGCGCGGCGCTCCGTCCGCGCCGGCGAGGCGTTGCGCCAGAGCGCGCTCGCGTGGCCGACCGCCGTCGGCACCGGCGACGCCGTCCGCGTCCGCTACCGGCGGGGCGGGCTCCTACTCACCGTCGACGCGACGGCCCGCGAGACGGGCGCCGTCGGCAAGGCCGTCCGCGTCCACTCGCGGTCCACGGGCGCCACCTACCGGGTCCGCGTGACGGCCCCGGGCCGCGCCGACTGGATCGAAACCCTCTGACCCCCCCGCTGCCATGCCCGCCCCGCCCCGCCCCGCCCTCACTTGGGAGTCCGCCCCGCCCCGACTCGTCGCGGTGCTCGTGGCGCTCGTCGTTCTCGCCGCGTTTGCCCCGGCGACCGCCGCGCAGTCGCTGTTCGCCGACGTCGTCGCGCGGCGGCCGGGCGACGTGATCACGGTCGTGCTCGCCGAGCGGACCCAGGCCCAGCGTCGGAGCACCTCCGACGAGCAGGCGCAGGCCGGGCTCGGCGGGAGCGCGTCGGTCGGCGGCAGCCTCGCCGGTCAGTTTGGGGCCGACACCCAGTACTTCTCGGACGCCGCCGCCCGGAGCGGCTCGGCCCAGAGCGACCTCTTGAGCGGGACGGTCTCGGTCGTCGTGACCGGCGTGGACGACGCGGGCAACCTCGTCGTCGAGGGCGAGCGGAAGATGAACGTGAACGGGTCGGGCCACCGGCTCCGCGTGGCCGGGCTCGTCCGCCCCGACGACGTCCGGGCGGGGAACGTGGTGTTCTCGTACCAGATCGCGAACGCCGAGGTCGACTACCGCCAGGACGGGCTCCGCAACCGCTTTTTCAAGCCCAGCTTTTTCGCCAAGGCGGCCGCCATCGTGCTCGTCGTGGCCGCCGTCGTGTTCGGGGCGAGCCAGATCGGCGGCGACGTCGCCGCCGAGGTCGCCCCGTGACCATGCGCTTTCTCCTCCTCCTCCTCGCCGTCGCGCTCGCCGCCCCGCCCGCCGGGGCGCAACCCACCGGAACGCAACCCGCCGGGCAACCGACGGCCGCCCCGCCCGCGCCGGCGGCGGCCTCGGCCCGGCTCAAGGACCTCGTTGTTCTCGAAGGCGCCGCGCCGGTCCAGCTCGTCGGGTACGGCCTCATCGTCGGGCTCGACCGGACCGGCGACCGCGCGCGCGGGCGGTCCAGCGCGCCGTACACCGTCCAGAGCATCGCCAACATGCTCCGCCGGTTCGGGACCACGGTCGACCCGCTCCGGCTGGGCGCCCGGAACGCGGCGGCCGTCATGGTCACGGCCACGCTGGACCCGTTCAGCGGGCCGGGCGGACGGCTCGACGTGACCGTCTCGGCCATCGGCGACGCCACGTCGCTCTCGGGCGGGACGCTCATCCAGACGCCGCTCCTGGACCCGCTCACGAACCTCCCGCGCGTCGTGGCGCAGGGGGCCGTCTCGACCGGGACGCTGCTGGCCTCGGCGGCCGGGTCGAGCGCGCGGACCGGCCCGACGAACACGGGCCGCGTGCCGGGCGGCGGCCTCGTGGTCGAGGCCGTCTCGCCGACCCTCGACGGCACGACGGCCGGGCTCATCCTCCGCACGCCCGACTTCACGAACGCCGCGCGCGTGGCCGAGGCCGTCAACGCCCGCTTCCCCGCCGCCGCCGAGGCCGTCCACGCCGGGCTCGTGCGCGTGGCCGTCCCCGAGGGCGGGGTGGTCGCGCTCATGGCCTCACTCGAATCCCTCCAGATCGCCGTCGACGTGCCGGCCCGCGTCGTCGTCAACGAGCGGACGGGGACGATCGTGGCCGGCGGCGACGTCCGCATCAGCGAGGCCATGATCACCTACGGGAGCCTCGTGATCTCGACCCAGGTCGACCCCGTCGTCTCGCAGCCCGGCCCGTTCTCGGACGGACAGACCGTGGCGGCGGCCGTGGGCGGGGTGGCCATCGACGAGGCCCAGGCCCGGAGCGTCCTGCTCCCGCCCAACGCCGACGTCGGCGAGCTGGCCGCCGCGCTCGACGCGCTCGGCATGACGGCCCGCGACGTGATCGCCGTGTTCCAGGCGCTCTCCCGCGCCGGCGCCCTCCAGGGCGAGCTGGTGATCCTGTGAGCCGGTGGGTCAGTGGGTCGGTGCGGGTCCGTAGGTCAGGACGCCCCGCCCGGTCTCGCTGCGTGATGCGTGACCCGTGATCCTCCTCGGGCGCCCTCCCGCATCCCTCGTCACGCATCGTCCGCCCCGCCCGCCACCCGCTGACCCACTGACTCACGGACCTACTGACCCACTGCGCCCATGACCCTCTCCACCCCGCCCGGAGCCGCTCCGCTCTCCCCCACCCCGCCCGGCACGCCCCGGAAGCCCGGCACGCCCGAGGAGGCGGCCGAGCAGTTCGAGGCCGTCCTCGTGCGCCAGTTTGTGGCGGCCATGACCGACGGCCTGTTCAAGAACGCGTCCGGCGGCGCGGGCGCGACCCAGGCCGACGCCCAGCGCGACGCCATGACGACGGCGCTGACCGACCAGCTCGTCGAGAGCGGGTCGCTCCGGTTCCGCGACCTCCTCCTCCGCCAGTGGGGCAAGGACGGGGGCGGGGCGGCCGGCGCCGAGGGCGGGGCGGCGGCGGGCGCCGAGGCCACGGGCGGGGCGACCGAGACGGGTCCGGCTCCGCCCCGCTCCGGGCGCGCGCAGCCGGCGCACGTCGAGCCGCCCCGCCCCGTGCAGGCGTCGGGCGACGCCCACTTCGACCTGCTCCGCCGGGCCGCCGCGCTCGGAAAATCCAGCGGCCGCCTTTAACCCGGCCGTCTTCCAGCCGACAACATGATGGACGCCCCCCCGCCCATGACCGACCCGCTCCTCGCCACGCTCGCCGACGAGGCCAAGACCCTCGGCCACCTCGCCGCCTGCGCCGACCGCCAGCTCGCGGCGCTCCGCACGGGCGCGCTCGACCCCTTCGACGCCGCGGGCGCCGAGACGGCCGAGGCCGTCGCCGCGCTCGACCGGGCGGGGCGGCTCCGGCTCCGCCAGCACGCCGACCTCGCGCGGGCGCTCGGGGCCGACGAGGACGCCCCGCTCGCCGAGCTCGCCGCACGGCTCCCGGCCGCCGAGGCGCGACGCGTCGAGGCCGCCCGCGAGCGCGTCCGCACGGCGGCCGGGGCCGCCGACGCCCGGTGCGACGCGCTCGCGTTCTCGCTCCACTACGCCGTCGACCTGGGCCGCGAGACGCTCTCGGCGTGGCGCGACCTGGGCGCCGAGCGGCCGGCCCACGTCTACACCGCGGCCGGCGCCGCGGCGCCGGCGGCCGGCGGCCGCCCGCTCCTCAACCAGACCGGCTAGCCATGAGCATCAACGGACTCTTCCAGACCAGCCGGCGCTCGCTCCGCGTCCTCGAAGGCGCCATCCAGACGGCCGGCCAGAACATCGCCAACGCCGGCACGCCGGGGTACTCGCGCCAGCGGGTCGCGCTCCGGGCCGACAGCGTGGTCGCCTACGGGGTCCACTCGGGCGTGCGGCCGGGGACGTTTACGGGCGCCGGCGTCTCGGTCCAGGGCTACGAGCGGCTCCGCGACGGGCTCCTCGACCGCGCCGCCCGCGACGCGCACTCCGACTTGGGCGCGGCCGACCAGGAGGTCCGCACGGGGAGCGCGCTCGAAGGCGTCTTCGCCGTCGGCACGCAGGGCAGCTTGACCGAGTCGGTTGCCGCCTTCTGGGACTCGTGGACCGACGCCGCGAACGCCCCCACCGACCGGAGCGCCCGCGGCGTGGTCCTCGACCGGGCCGACGCGCTTGCCGGCGTCTTCCGGCGCCACGACGAGGGCCTCACCCGGCTCGCCGACGAGACGCGCGGCGCCCTCGCCGACGGGGTCGACGGGTTCAACGCGATTACCGAGCGGCTGGCGGGGCTCAACGAGCAGATCGCGAACGCCCGCGCGGCTGGCGCCCCCGACCTGGGCGCCGAGGACGAGCGCGACCAGGCCGTCACGGAGTTGGCCTCGCTCGCCCCGCTCGGCGTCGCGGCCGAGACCGACGGGACCTACACCATCACGGTCCAGGGCATGACCGTGGTCCAGGGCGCCGAGACGACGACGGTCGAGCACGTCGGGCCACCGGCCGAGCCCGATGACGCCGTCCGTTTTGCCGGCACCGACGTGGCGTTCCGGCCCGGGGCCGAGGGCGGCGGCGCGCTCGGCGGCTGGCTCCGCACGCTGGGGCAGGCGGTGCCCGAGACGCGGGCCGGCCTGGACGCGCTCGCCGCCCAGATCACGACGGACGTGAACACGGCCCACGCGGCGGGCTACGGCCGCGACGACGTGACCGGCCGCGACTTTTTCGAGCCGACCGGCACCACGGCCGCGACGTTCGCCCGCTCGGCGGCGCTCACCGACCCCGACCACGTCGCGCTCGCGGGCGGGGCGGGCGACCGCGGCGACGCCTCGGTCGCGCTCGCCCTCGCCGACCTCCGGCCCGGCGTCGAGCGCGACGCGGCGGCGATTGCGGGCGGGGCGGGGCGGCGGCTCCAGGGCGCGTCGGCGCGGGCCGACGCGGCGTCGGCGCTCACGGGCCACTACGAGGGCCTCGCGGCCGGCGTCTCCGGCGTCTCGCTCGACGAGGAGATGACCCACCTCATCGAGTACCAGCAGGCCTACGCCGCCTCGGCCCGCGTGCTCACGACGGCCCGCGACATGTTCGACACCCTCCTCGCCCTCTAGCCATGTCGTCGATCTCGCCCCGCCCCCTCGCCGTCTCGCTCGAACGCGGCCTCGCCGCACGGACGCCGGACCGCGCCGTCCGCGCGCTCCAGGGCCGGCTGGCCGAGCTCCAGGAGCAGGCCACGACCGGCCTCCGCGTCAACCGGCCGTCGGACGACCCGACGTCGTTCGAGCGCGCCCGCTACTTCGAGGCCCAGAGCGGCCGGATCGACGGGCACCTCCAGACGGTCGGAGCCTCCCGCCTCTGGGTCGACGAGACGGGCGCGGCCCTCTCCGACCTCGCCGACTACGCGGCGACGGCCCAGACGCTCGGCGTCCAGGGCCGCAACGACGCGCTCGGCGCCGACGAGCGCGAGGCGCTCGCCCAACGCGTCGAGAGCCTGCTCGCCCAGTCCGTCGACCGGCTCAACGCCGAGGTCGACGGCGAGTCCCTGTTCGCCGGCAACCGGACCGATCAGCGGCCCTTCAACGCCGACGGGACGCCGGCCTCCGGCACGCTCGCCGACTACGGCGGCGCCCGCGTCCGCCGCGTCGGCCCGACCATCGACCTCGCGCTCAACGTGACCGGTGAGCGCGTCCAGACGCTCCCCGACGGGACCGCCCCCACCGACGCGCTCCGCGCCCTCGCCGACGCGCTCCGTGCCAACGACGGCGCGGCCATCGAGACGGCGCTCGGCGGCGTGACCGAGGCCCGCGACCACTTTATCGAGCTCGAGTCCGAGAGCGGGGAGGTGTCGGCCCGGTTGAGCGAGGCCGAGGCCCAGCTGTCTGGCGCCGACGTCCGCGCCCAGGCCCGGCGCTCCGAGCTCGAAGACGCCGACCTGTTCGAGGTCGCCTCCGGCCTCCAGACCACGCAGGGCCACCTCGAAGCCGCGTTGCGGACCGTCGCGTCGGTCCGCCAGCGGTCGCTCCTGGACTACCTCCGTTGATCCCCCCGCCCATGTCCGCCGCCCCGCCCGTGCCCGCCCCGCCCGCGCTCGCCGCCCCGCCCGAGGCCTCGTCCCCGAGCGCTCTCGACCTCCGCTGCCCGCTCCTCCCGCAGACGCTGGCCGAGGCCGCCCAGATGCTGGCCGAGTCCGACCAC